>JAJRYT010000161.1 GCA_024275635.1 Chloroflexota bacterium
ACAGTGAACAGTGAACAGTGGGCGGTGGGCTGTAAATTATTATCCTGGTGATTCCGTGAAATACTCCGGAGATGGCTCGCGCAGTGCCTGGGGGTTGCAGAATTGGTTTGATTTTGACATCATGCCACCGAGTAACCTGCCGATTTCGGTGCATTGGTTTAGTAATTGTTTGGCTTGATTGGCGCTGATATAATCACAATCGGTCGCTGTTTCGATCCAATGTTGGGTTTCATATTGCTCGGCGTCTGCATCGGTTAATTTGCTGATGAAATGGTTTTCATAGCGACGTTTTCCCCAGGATTCAGCAATTTGAGCGCCAACTGAGCGGGATGAACGCCTGACTTGGTCTGTGAGGGAATATGCTTCTTCTCGTGGAAACTGTTTGGAAATAGTAAATATTGCTTGCGCCAATTGGCGTGCTTTTTGATACAGGATTAAATCCCTAAAATTATGCACATGAGGCAATCGACTCATTATTTTCCTCCAATAAAACGGTTATTGTAAACTGCACACCGCACACTGTAAACTGTAAACCAACTATTTCCCTGTAAACTCCGCCTCCCGCTTCTGCATAAATGCCGCCACGCCTTCTTGAAAATCGTGGCTGGCGACGGTTTGTTTTTGCAGGGCAGCTTCGTAGGCGATGGTGGCGGAGAGGCTGTGGTGGGCGGCGAATTGGAGGGCGTGTTTGCTGAGGCCGAGGGCCAGGGTGGGGCGGGCGGCGAGGGTTTCGGCCCAGGCGAGGGTTTCTGCCAGCAGGCGGCCGGCCGGGACGACTTTGTTGGTTAGTCCCCAGTGGAAGCATTGCTCGGCGGTGACGGGTTGGCCTTCGATTGTCATTTGGTAGGCACGGCCGTATCCAATTTGCCGCATGAGGAACCAGGTAGCGCCGGCGTCGGGGACGAAGGCGATGTTGCTGAAAGCCATCATCAGGCTGGCGTTGTGGGCCATCACCTGCAAATCACAGGCCAGCGCCAGCGCCATGCCGGCCCCGGCGGCGACGCCGTTGATGGCGGCGATGACCGGTTTTTTGAGGGAAGTGATCAGGTTCATGAGCGGGTCGTAGGTCTCAATGATAATGTCGTGGAGTGCTTCCGGGCCAGGTATTTCGCTGAAGACGGTGAGGTCTGCGCCGGCGCAAAAGCCCTTGCCCGCGCCGGTGAGAACGATGGCGCGGACTGCTTCGTCGGTCTGGGACTGGCGGAAGGCAGCCAGCAGGTCGGCATTGAGCGCCTGATTGAGGGCGTTGCGCCGGTCGGGGCGGTTCATGGTGATCAGGGCGACGTTGTTGGTTACTTGGTACAGCAAGGTTTCGTAGGTAGACATAATGCGAAGTTCCTTTTTGCGTGATAATGGTTGGTACTCTTGAAGCGGTTGCGATTAACCATTTAGTCGGGCTGCCAACCGGCCTGGTAGTTGAATACGCTTTCTTTGATTTCTGCGGGGATGGGGTAGGCGCTGCTGGTATCGTAATTGTACATGACCTGGATGGTTTTGCCGGTGGCTACGAGACGGCCGTCTTCCCCCACAATTTTATACGTCAGATCAAAGCTCTTGTTGCCAAAGCGGGAAACGCCGACGCC
>JAJRYT010000162.1 GCA_024275635.1 Chloroflexota bacterium
CGGGCCGCCGGCGGCAATCTGTTTTTTGAAGGTGAGGACGACGCTGCCGCGACTGCCCAAGACGTTGCCAAAGCGCACGGCGACGTACGGCCGTCCACTTTCCCGCGCCGCCTGATGCACCAACAATTCGGCGGCTCGTTTGCTGGCCCCCATGATGCTGGTCGGATTGACGGCCTTATCTGTGGAAATCATGACAAAATGCTGCACGCCGGCCGCCAGGGCGGTGTTGAGCAGGTTTTGTGTTCCCAGCACATTGTTAGTAATTGCTTCGGCCGGGT
Organism: Chloroflexota bacterium; assembly: GCA_024275635.1. GTDB lineage: Bacteria > Chloroflexota > Anaerolineae > Promineifilales > Promineifilaceae > JACKCC01. The sequence goes on from JAJRYT010000162.1 coordinate 279, forward strand.
TCATCTCCATGAGGGGAACATGTTTGTGGGCGGCGGCGTGAAAGACGATATACGGCCGTACCTGCTGCATAATCAACCGGATACGTTCCAGGAAACGTGTGTCAGCAATGATCGGCGTTATTTTCGTGCCGTCTGACTTAATCCGGCGCAATTCGTGATAGGTTTCAAAAATAGAATTTTCGCCGTGTCCCAAAATCACCAATTCAGTTGGCCCACAGCGCAACACCTGACGGCACAACTCGCTGCCGATGGAGCCGCCGCCGCCTGTTACCAACACCCGCCGCCCGCCAATCAGGTCTTGGACGGCCGCAATATCCGTTTGTACCGGCTCCCGGCGTAGCAAATCTTCAATATCCACGTCCCGAATCTGGTTCACGTGAATGGAGCCATCCAGCAATTCGTAAATGGCCGGGATGATTTGGGTTTTCACACCAACTTTCTCACAGACATTGACAATTTCACGAATAACCATGCCGGGCGCTGTAGGCATGGCGATAATAACGCGCTCTATGCCATATTCCCGTATCAAACGAGGGATATCTTTATGCCCCCCCAGGACAGGCACGCCGTGAATGCGAAATCCATGTTTGTAAGAGTCGTCATCCAGGAACCCGATCGGAAGCAGTCCACGCTGCGGGTTTTTTTGCAGTTCGCGCACAACCATCGCGCCGGCGTCTCCTGCCCCCATGACCAGAACGCGGCAGCTTCCTTGAGACAGGTAGCCATTCTGGCTGCTAGCGATGATACGGATGCTAAACCGCATACCGCCAACAGCGATCAATGCGATCAGGCCATCAATTAAGGGGAGGGAACGGGGGAAAGGGAAGGCGAAAACCGTGCGTGCGCCCACCGAGAAGAGTAAAAGCAGCACGGTGATCGTGAAAACAGCCAGGCCAATTTGGACCAGTTCTTCAACACTGGCGTAGCGCCAATAGCGGCGATAAAGGCCAAACCAAAAGAAAATGACAATACGGATGACAAGGGCAACGGCCGTATACACCAACAGCGAAACAACATACATTTCCGGGATGTAAATCGTATCCAGGCGCAGCATCAACGCCACTACCGGCGTTAAACTTAAGACCAATACATCTAGAACAAAAAAATAGCGATTGCGGAGATTCAATATCACGCCACCATTAATCTTCACAGGAAACTACCCCAAACTATTCAATCATGTTTTAAGAAATTATAAACCCAGACCCAAACGCGACAAGAGGGTTATGAATGGTTTTGAGCATAAACAGAACGAATAACCGAAACAATCCGTACCAGGTCAGTCTCCGTCAAATTAGAACCAGAAGGCAGGCATAGGCCATTGGCAAATAACGTCGCCGATGTTTCGCCGCCAATACATTCATATTGGGCAAAGACAGGCTGCAAGTGCATCGGTTTCCAGACGGGGCGCGCTTCGATATTTTGCGCCTCAAATGCCAACCGGACATCTTCCCGATCTGCTCCAAACCGTTCCGAATCAATTGTCAATGTTGTCAACCAGCGTGTGTGCCGGCCCCAGGGCGCTTCCGGCATGAATTGAATGCCGGGTAAGTCAGCCAACATTTCGACATAATAATCAAAATTACGCCGCCGCGCCTGAACCCGCTCTTCCAGAACTTGTAACTGTCCTCTTCCAATCCCCGCCAACACGTTGCTCATGCGATAATTATACCCGATCTCGGCATGTTCGTAATGGGGCGCCGGTTCACGCGCCTGTGTGGACAGTTTACGCGCATGGGTAATGAAGTCGCCATCATCGGAAACGAGCATTCCGCCGCCAGAGGTGGTGATGATTTTGTTGCCGTTGAAGGAGAAGATGCCTGCTTTGCCCAATGTGCCGGGCGAACGTCCCTTGTACGTCGCCCCCAATGCTTCGGCAGCGTCTTCGATAAGCGCAATACCATACTCATTGCATACTTCCAGAATAGGATCTATATCAGCGCTTTGACCATAAAGATGTACGAGGATAACGGCTTTGGGCGGTTTGCCTTGCGCCACTTTGCGTTTGACGGTTTCGGCAAATAGGGTCGGGTTCATGTTCCAGGAGGCGCGTTCGCTGTCAATGAATACCGGTTTTGCGCCCTGGTAGATGATGGGGTTAACGCTGGCGGAGAAGGTGAGGGTGGAGACGATGACTTCGTCGTCCTGGCTAACGCCGGATAAAATTAATGACAGGTGTAAAGCGGCCGTGCCGGAGCTGAGGGCCAGGGCATGTCTTACCCCAACAACATCACAAAATTCTTTTTCAAATGCGTCTACTTGAGGGCCTAATGGCGCAATCCAATTACTGGCAAATACATCCTGAACAAACTGTTGTTCCTGGCCAGACATATATGGAGGCGAGAGATAAATTCTCGTTAGCTTCAATCGGTAATCCCTAATTATTTATAGCAATCAGAACAAACAAGCAATCGTTTGCAAAATATAGTTAATATCCTTACCAAAACCGTAATTTTTGATATACGCCTTATTTAGCTTAACTTTTTTAGGAAATATGACCTCGCGGTTATAGATTTCAGGGTCATCCACATTTGCTAAAATAGTTTCTTCATCCCTGAATCTGAGAGTTGCCGGACCAGTAATACCAGGTCGAATAGATAATATGATCCGATCTTCGCCGTCGAGATGATCAGCAAAACCAGGCACATCTGGCCGCGGCCCCACCAAGCTCATATGACCTACAAAAATATTGAATAACTGTGGCAGCTCATCAATCTTTGTTCTGCGGAAAAACCGGCCTAATCGCGTCACACGGGGGTCAACCGAACTAGTCACAGTCGAATTGATTGAGGGCATGTTCTGCATGGTACGGATTTTAACAACCTTAAAAAGCCGTCCATTTTTGCCAACACGAAGCTGAACAAAGAATCCACTTTTATGCGTGTCAATAGACGCCAGGATGTAAGCTAACAGTATCAACCAGGAAAATCCAATTAACCCTAATGTAGCAACAACTAAGTCAAATAAGCGTTTAATCGCTCTATCTGTCCAACTTAATCCATATTGAAAAGGAAGGGGATCGTTGGTGATATTTAAACTAATTGGAGGGGATTCGATATCCATTTTTTAGCAATTCAGACTCAATATGAGGAAGCAGCAAATCCACCTCCCCAGATGTCAGGTTTCGTTTCCATTTATTAAGGTTGGCCGGGTGAATGTTATTCTCTATATACCTCTCACACTTTGATAAGAATGTCAAGCCCACATGGTCAAAAATTTGCTTTGAAATAACCAAAGGGTCTAGCACCAAGTCTTCATAACGGATTGTAAGAACCTGCTTGGAAGGTAATTGCCTTAATACAGTGGAAGCCGCACTGACACATGCTTGCCACTGTAAACCACAAACCTCTATCAAGCTTTTCTCTCTAATCAACGCATCCAGTTCTTTAAATCGTGGCCCCCAAGATGATTGAACACCGTCCCTTAATTGCACCCGACCGAACTGATAATGTAAAAAACGAAAAGTGTAATAAGGGACATCTTCAATTGGGACCCAACGCAATTTTTCTAACAGGTAACGCATATCTGGCTTAGCTAACCATCGTCTGCGAGCCGATTCGGCCACGGCGCGGCCGTCTCTTATTAAATGAATGATATAAGCTTCTGGGAAAATGGCATGTACAAATTCAACCCGCAACGAATTAGCACAAGTTTTTTCAATGACGCGACGGCCGTCATTTTTTGCGCTCAAAGTTTCAAAGCGGCGACGAATATAACGCACAACCTCCGGGCGAGCATGGGCAGACGTTAACTCATCTGTAGAAAAATCCGCATTCCCGTGACGCCAAATATAATTGATCTCTCTGGGAAAGCAAACAACTTCAGGATGGGAAGATAAAATTCCGCGCAACATTTTTGTCCCCGATCGTCCCGCCCCAACAATTATGATTGGGGGCATCTTCGCTGTAGAATTAGAATTTGTCATGCGCTGCTCGACTTAACCGCTTGTTTCAAAACTTTTTCAATACGTGCTACCTGAACAGCACGTGTGTAATTTGCCAAAAAACCTTGTCTACCCTTATGTCCCATTAGTTCACGTTCTTCGTCAGACATCAAGTACATTTCTCTAACTTTTTCTGCCAACTCTACAGGTGACTCGGGCAAACAAACAAGACCAGCCTGCAATTCGCTAATTAATGCTGCTGCATCACCGTCCATAGCACAAAGAATTGGCCGCCCACATGCGAGGTAAGCGACAATTTTCGATGGAATTTGCGACTCATATATGGGATTACGATTAAGATGGACTAGCAAAACATCGGCTAAAGCAAAAAAACGATGCATCAATTCAAATGGTTGGCGGGGTATAAAAATAACATTTCTAATACCCAATTCCTCAACCAATTTCATCAGATTTTCTTTATCAATCCCATCCCCAATGAATACAAACTGGACACCGCTTTCCTCTTCTAATTTCTGAGCGGCTCTAATAACTGTACTTAAACCTTGAGCTGGGCCAAGATTGCCACCATAAATTATGTTGAACTTACCGGCCAACCTGAATTCTTTAGCCAAGTCTCCATCAGGTTCAGAAGGGAAAAATTTATCCCCATCAACCCAATCCACAATAATGTTCAGCTTTCCTTCCGGGATGCCTTTAATCATTAAATTTTGTTTGAACCCTGGTGAAGTCACACAAAAGGCTTCCGCTTGTTTGTAGACTCTACCTTCAACAAACTCAATCAAGCGATACAAACGAGAGTTGATTCGCGCCCCTGCGGCAACCAAACCTTCAGGCCATAAATCTGTTATCCAATATACTGCCGGAGCCCGATGTATAAACCGCAAAAATCTGATTGGCAATCCTAAAGTCAACGGAGGCAAATAGACAAACATGACATCAACAGCTTGTCTAAGGCTCAACAAACCTCCTAAAAATGTCGCGGAAATCGCAAAGGAGCCAAAGTTTAACAAACGCTTTTTTGCCGACGAACTATGATCGGGATAAAGTGGCAAACGAAGTACTTTGACGCCTCTTACATCATCCCACTGCCAAAAGCGCATACGATACCCTTCATAGATTCGACCAAAAGGATGGTTAGGGAAGCCTGTAATAACCAGAACTTCATGCCCCATCGCTTGTAAATCTTCAGCTAATGTTGCCAGATTTGTTGGAGCTGTACGCGCCTCCGGCCAATAAAACTGGGAAAGGAAAAGGATTCTCATTCCAATTCTTACCAAACCAAATCAAGGAAAATGTTGAATACGTATACGACCAACAGGGCCGAGATAGCCTAAAATGATTTTGACAACGGTCCGTGATACATCTTCTACCAGATATTCAGCCGGTGCCTGCCAACTGTTGCTGGTTGCCAACACAATGTCAACCGCTCGTGCCAATATATCCGGCTCGGCGCTGGCTAGGATATTACTGCCAACCTCAATTGTTTCTGCTCGCTCCGTCACATCGCGGATGGTCACGTTAGGCACGTTGACAATAGCGCACTCTTCCTGCACTGTGCCGCTGTCGCTGATAACGGCGCGGGCTTGTTTTTCAAGAGCGACGAAATCGAAGAAACCTAACGGAGTTAAAAACTGGACCCATTCGCGGGGATAATCTAAACTAAAACGCTTGATTTTGTCGGCCGTGCGCGGATGCAGACTGACTATCATGGGCAGTTGATGACGCTGGGCGATCAAGGTCAGCCCTTCCAGAAGTTTCTTCAAACGCTCTTCTTTGTCAACGTTTTCCGCGCGATGCATGGTGACAAGGAAGTAATTGCCAAGTTCAACTTGTAAACGGCCGTACACCTCGCTCGCCTCAATTTCCGCCCTGTACGCTTGCAACACTTCATAAATCGGGTTGCCAGTCACATAAATCCGGTCTCGTTAAATCCCTTCACGCAACAGATTTTCCATGCTGCGGGTTGTATAAGGCATCAAAATCGTGCTGGAATGGTCAATAATGCGCCGGTTTACTTCCTCTGGCACCCGGTTGTCATAGCAGCGGTTGCCCGCTTCCATATGAAAGATTGGAATCCCCATCCGCGCTGCCACAATCGCCGCTAGACCGCTGTTCGTATCGCCCAAAATAAGCAATCGGTCTGGACGTTCCTGTGCTAAAACTTCACCGCAGCGAGCTAAAATTTGTCCTGCCTGGTCAGCAAAACTGGTTGCCCGAATGCCCAGATGAATATCCGGCTGGCGCAGCCCCAACTCTTGAAAGAAGATGTCTGATAAATTAGGATCGTAGTTTTGACCGGTATGCACCAGCGTTTGATCGCAAAAACGATCTAATTGTTTGATTACCTGGGACAAACGGATGATTTCCGGTCGCGTCCCGAATAATGTCATCACCTTCATGCGGCCACCCTTGTCTGCGCTCCAGCCAGGTAATCGGCTAATAATTCCCGCAATCCCTGATGGTCCAGGGTGACGTTCTCTGATGAATAGGCACTGCTTAACGCCGGTTTGTCAATCGTTGCCGAATGCAATTCTGGCAGCATGGGGGCTATGGCGTAATAGTCGCCTCGTTCAATCGTGCGGTAGCATTCTTCTTCGGAGACCATTATTTCATGGATTTTTTCGCCGGGGCGGATGCCGATGTATTGGATGGGGATGTCACGGCCGTTTATGACCACTTCCGCTAAATCCACCATCCGCGCTGCAGCCACTTTGGGGATATATGTCTCGCCGGGCAAAGCGTGTTCTAACGCGGCGAAAACTGTATCCACCGCCTGATCCAGACTAAGCAAAAAGCGGGTCATCTCGGCCAGTGTCACCGTCACCGGGCCGCCATTGGCAATCTGATCCAGAAAGAGCGGGACCACCGAGCCGCGTGAAGCGATCACATTGCCGTAGCGAACGCAGGCAAATCGGGTATGGGGGCAATCTATATTGGCCTCTACAAAAACCCGCTCCATGATTGATTTCGTCATCCCCATCACGTTAATCGGCTTACATGCCTTATCGGTAGAAATACCAATCACCATCTCAACCTTCGTGTCATTTTCCCGTACCGCCCGGACGATATTCTGCGGCCCCAGAATATTGGTCTGCACCGCCTGAAACGGGAAATATTCACAGGAAGGCACTTGTTTGAGCGCCGCTGCATGAATAATCACGTCCGCTTCCCGTACAGCCTGTAATACCGAAGAATAATCGCGTACGTCGCCAATGCGAAAACTGAGCAGTTGTCGGAAGTTGCGATAAATGACCTCATCCGTCGCTTCTTTGCGGTTGAGATATGACAGTCGCATATAATGTTGTTTGGCTTCATCACGCGAGAAAACCACAATTTTTGACGGCGTCCCCATTTCGCCGGTTAGTAATCGCCGTACAATTTGTTGTCCTAATGAACCTGTGCCGCCTGTAATCAGCACATGTTTGCCATCGAGAATCATTTTCCTCTCCAATCTTGATAAGGTGTTGTATCGTTAGCCATTGTGGCAATCATCTCCGGCCATGACGGCGGCCCAAAACTGACCTGCGACCAGAAACGCGAGCTGTCTAAACTACGGTCAATTGCCACGCCATCATAAGGTTCAATAACCGTATCCAGCCCAAAAGCATTGCCAATGAGTTTGAGTAATTCGTATTTGTTAATTGCCGCCGATGAAACTTGATAAAGGCCGCTCAGATCCGGGTAATCCTCTATCAAATTAGCGATGATTTCGGCCAGGGCCAGGGTTGTAAATCCGCTGTAAATTGCTTTTGTATATCCCCGTACCCGGCCGCCTCGACTGCTCAAGAACCATTCTACCAGCCCAGATGTTGATTGCAATTCCCGCCCGATGATGGAGGTACGCAGTGTCAGGCAACCAGGATTTGACAGTTCGCCGAGGTATTTGGTACGGCCGTA
>JAJRYT010000008.1 GCA_024275635.1 Chloroflexota bacterium
CGGGTGGATTAAAATTTGAGCGCCGTCAGCTACCCAGCGAGATTCGGAACCGGTATATCCTTTGGGCAGGTCTATGCCGCCGACGAAAAATCCGGGGAATTCCCTGCGATGCCAAAATGTGTTTGTGTCCACATCGCCATAATCGAAGCAGCAGTCGAAGAAGCGGCGTTCGTCGGCCGTCCATGCCGGACGAGGAAAGGGAACGCGATCCCATTTGTTGTCGGAAATGAAAGTGTGCGTTTCGCCGCTATCCAGATCGATCCAGGTCATGTTTGCTAACAGGCGACGGCCGATGGGGGCTAGGTGGAGGGGGTAGCTGCCAGGGTAAACGGCCGTCACCCTCCCATCCAACTCCCGCAAACGCACTTCCCCGCCGGCCGCCTCAACCAACCGCCCCAAAGCCGCCGACCAGAGCGGCAAATCACAGACGCCGGTTGGCGGGGCGGCGGCGGCCCATGCGCCGCCATCAAGGTTGACGACGACGGGCTGCGTCATTTGGATCCCGGCTGGATTTTCGTACCAATCGTTGTAGCCGACAATGGGGAAGATGAGCAAATGGGCGTTGTCCAGCCAGCGAAAGGGGCCGTGTTGGCAGTAGCCGTCATCGCGCAAACCGTAGGCAGGGAGGTGTAGTTGGCGCAGGGGCGCGCCGGGCGTGGACGCGCTAAGCGCGTTGCGGAAGGTGAGGCGGGGCAGCAGAGCGGCAGCGTCTAAATCGGGCAGCGGGTCGGGCGCGGGGCCGTTGTAGGCCCGACTGACGCGCTCCGTTTGGCCGGTTTCGCGGTCGTAGAGGAAGATGTCGTTGGCGCTGTTTGTGTCGCCGGGGACAAGGTTGTCCGAGTTGGAGGTGTAGGCGATGAAGCGGCCGTCTGCCGAAATCGCCGGTTGGTAACTGCCTCCATTCCCCGGCCGCCCATCGGCCGAGCGGCTGATCATCTCCATTTCTCCGGTCTGGACGTCGTACAAAAATAGTTGACCGCAGTTGATGACGGCCGGAAATGAGCAAGGCCACTCGTCGTCAGTCAAGTTTTGGGCGATGGAGGAGAAGAGGAGGAAACGGCCGTTCGCCGACAAAGCCGGCCATAAACTGTCGCCATCAGCGTTGATCGTTACCTGCCGGGTATTGTTTGTTTCTCGATCATGGAGGTAAATGTGATAGCAGGTTCGTGGATCGGGATACCGGAAATCCTCACATTCAGTCACCGGATCGGCTGTTAGGTTGGTTGCCAGCGAGGTAAAGGCGAGATAACGGCCGTCCGCCGAGATCGTCAATGCTTCATTAAATCCCTCGACACCGGCAAAAAAACCGCTGAGATCATCCGTTTCCCGGCCGTCCCAGCCCAGGCTGATCCGGGTCACAACATCTGTTTCCCGATCCCACAAAAAGACATCGTTTGTCTCGTTGCTATCGCCCGAAACCAGGTTGTCGGCAAAGGAGACGAAGGCGAGATAACGGCCGTTCCCGGCAAAGTTGGGGGCTATTGTCTCCCCGTTGGGCGGCTGGCCGTCGGCGGTGGGGATGGTTGTCGCCTGGCCGCTTTCCCGGTCGTAAACATAGAAGCTGTAAGCTGCGTAACGGCCGTCATGCGACAACGCCAGCGTATAATCCGCGCCCAATCCCGACGCGCGCCCCAATGGAATCCGCTCCGTCAATCCCGAATCCCGGTCATGGATGAACAGGTCTTCACAGCTTTCCGGGAAGGTTTCGCTGCCGCACGCCATTTCATCACCGGGAACCAGATTGCCGTCAAAAGAGTAGTAGGCGGCGATGCGGCCGTTGCCCGACAAGGCGACGCCGCCCACCGGCCCGCGCCCGGTACGGCCGTCCAGGGTTGGGTTGATGAGTTCCATCGTTCCTGCTGCCAGATCGCGCGCGAGAATTGCCGTCTTGCTGTAAGAAATATGGGTGAATAGGAGCGTCTGCCCGTCGGCGGACAGGCGCGGCTGGAAACTGTCGCCGGCGCTTGGGTCGGGGATGGCCGTTGGCGATACGGTCGGGGGCGGCGTTGTGGTGTCAGGGGCCGGATAGGCGGCGGGTGAGGGCGTGGAAGGCGGGCCGGGATAGGCGGGAGGGATGGTTGTGTTGAGCGCAGTCGGCACGGCCGTTGCCGTCGCCATCATCACTTGCGCAGTGGGAGATGGGGGCACGGCCGGACTGAGCAGCAGCACATCCTGCGGGCCGTAAACGTGGCGTGAGACGAGGGCGGTAAAACGGCCGTCTGGTGAAGGCAGCGCATCACCAGCAATGAACACTTCTCTGGACACGGTTGCCAGCTCGCGCGGGCGAATGTCTGCCAGGACGCCGTTTACGATACTGCTGGCGGGAACCGGATCGGCGTAAAGGCCGGCAGGCGCGGCGGCGACCGGCTCTGGCGTGTCGGCGGCGACAGCGTAACGCCAGATGCGGCTGGTTCCGTCGCAGTTGGATTGGTAGTAGAGGGTGTCCGCCCCCTGCCAGCCAAGCAGTTGGTAGGCGCAGGGCGTTTGGTCGGCGATGGCCTGGAAGGTTTTGATACGGCCGTTCAGCCAACCAGGATCGGTGACATTGCGCAATGTGTAACCAGGCGCAGCCATCAGCGCTGGATGATAGCCCAGAAACCAAAACAGCCCCGCCGCTAAAGCCAATAAACCAACCAGAACCACAATCCATCGTCTCATGCCGTATCCCTCCAGAAAAGAGCTATACCCCCATTTTAGCATGACGGCCGTCGTTTGCCTGACGGCCGTCCAACGAATGGCGTTAGAAAGGAATACGTTTAGTTGGGCACAATCAGACCAAAAACCTGGGTGTAAGCTCCCCAGGTCAGCAGGGGAATGACGAGAACGTCCGTGAAATAAACCAGCAACTTGAGGCGGGACGGCCGTTCATTCTCTTTGAACTGGTCACAAAACAGCAAATACGGCCCAGCCAGATACAGCCCGTACACCACAAAAATATACGGGGCGAACCAGAAAAAGCCGCCCCAATCCCCAGCCAGGAGCATCTTTGGTCCCAAAAATTCCTGTTCGATGAGGACACCCCACAGCCCGCCAATCGTGAACAGTTGGGCAAAAGAATAATTCCAGCGGCGTAGCAGCGTAAACGTCAGGGGGATGCCCAGGTAGAAGCCAATGTACGCGCTCAAATGCGCGACAATATCGCCGCCATAATCCAGAACGACAAAAATCTCCTGGAACCAGAGCAGAAGGAAGACGACGCAGAAGGTGACAACGCCGCGCCGCGCCGATTGGCCCAGCCAGCCCAAAATCCGGCGGCGGAACAGGACGGCGTACAGCAGCGGGTAGACGAAAAAGAGATGGGAAAAGGCGCGATCCCCGTTCAGGAGCGGGGCCAGGGCCAAAAAGGCGTAGATGATGGCGATGAGGACAACGGTCGTGCGCTGCCAACCGGCGGCAAACGCTTTTTCCGGCTGCCGGAACGCCCGGTAAAAAATGATAATCACCAACGGGGCCAGCAAATAAGGAATGATTGCCAACAGTTACCACCCCCTTACCTTTGCTTCCGCCCGCAAAACGGACAGGGCCGGTTTCTCCGTCCCGTCGGCGGCGCGCAGGCCCAGTGTGCCCAGGTAACTGGCGAATGCTTTGTTGCTCAGGCCGTAGTAGCCGGTCAACTCGTCCACAGCGCCGGAGGGGATGTCATTGAGCCAAACGAAGGTGATGAGCCGGATTTGATCAGCATGATCATCCCAGGCGCGGAAGGTCTGGCGGATAAATTCGGCCTGCTGCGCTTCGGAACTGCGGTTGGCCTCGCCCGATGGGTAGCCCAATTCCAGGAAGTAGATGGGCTTGTCCGGGTAGAGGGCGGCGATGGCCTGGAAATCGGCGTGGACGGTGTCCGGCGGGCGGACGGTGAAGTCGCCGTTGAGCGGGTAGTAGGTGACTTGCACCACGTCGCTGTGCCGGTTGAGAGATTGGAAGAAGTCGGCGGCGGGGCCGGTCATGCCGTCGAACATCCCTTTGCTGCCGACGCGGAGGTTGGGGCGTAAGGTGCGGGCGTGAACGGCCGTCTCTGCGAAAAATGTCTCATACGCTCCCCACCGCGCCGCATCCGTTCCCAACACCCCGTCAATCTCGTTGCCGATGGCCAGCGTCGTCAATTCCAGGTCGGGAATCTGGCTGAAAACGTAGTCGAGAAACTGGTTGAAGCGGGCGATGACGGCCGGATCGTCGAACGGTTTACCAGCCAAATCGGCGGGCAGGCGCGGGGTGGCGGTGTCCAGGACGGAGAGGGTGAGGGAAACGGCCGTCTCCTGCGCGCCATAATACGCATTGGCAATCGCCAGCCAGTTGGGGTCGGGATTGAATTTGCCAGGAGATGTCTCCACCTCATCCCAAAAAATCGTCAGGCTCACATCCCCCATCCCCAACGCGTGGGCGGCGGCAAAGGTGGCGTCATAATCCTCCCCCTGCGCTTCCGTCACGTCCAGGCTCAAAATGCGTCCCTCTTTGGGTACAACCGGCCCAACCGGCGCCGGCGTCGGTGGAATGGGCATGGGTGCGGCCTCGCCGCAGGCCAGGCCAGTCAAAAATAGGAGGCTTAAGAAAAGAATGAGCGGGTAATGTTTTTTCACGATTATCTCCACAGAATTGGGTTCAGTTTCTGTGGAGTCCTACCGGCGCGGCGGGGAAAAGTTGCAGCGGGGTATTTGGTGAGACAGATTGGTTCAATCTTCAAGATTGAGCCAACCTTCGGTCAGCGCACCCGATCCAGTAGTCCCTGGGCGACGTAGCGGGCGACGGTGATTTCCTCTTCGGTCAGGGCCATCCCATTCGTACCGGAAAACATGAGGCGGTCAGCGTCTGTCAGGGTGTGATGCAGCCCCAGAATGTGGCCGATTTCATGGGAAGTGACGCGCTCATCGTGGACGGATGGCTCGTCCATGACAAAAAACAGGTCGGCGCTAAAGGGGACAATGCCGTTGGGTCCGCCGATGCTGCGGGCGTAGAAACCGTTCAGCAGCGATAGCCCCGGGATGGTGTAGTCGTATTCAATCCCGGCGAAAAAGGGGCGAAAATCCCCCTGAGCGATGCTTTGTACGATCTCATCCGGCAGGGCCAGCCGCTGAATGGTCTGCACTTTGATGATAATGTTGGCTTGTGACCAGATGGCGTTGACTTTTTCGTAAATGGCGGCGATCTCGGCCGTATCCCGGCGGCTGGCGAACTGATTGACGGTATCATCTACAATGTAAATGGAAAGGGGTAGGGTGATGGCGCTGGTTTGGGAAACGGCCGTTGCCTGAGGCGTAGGGGGAACGGCCGTTGCTGGTACATCCAAATCAGTCACCGGCCTGGTTATGACTGGCGCACAGGCGGTTATCCCGATACAGAGAAGTAAAAAGAGGGTGTGTGGTTTTTTGATCATGGTATGTTTGCCGAATTTTGTTGTTTGGATACGGCCGTTCATAATACCCTAATTACAAGCCAACGCAGTAAGCTAACTCACCACCCATGGCCGTCTGTCTCAAGTTAATGGAAAAGGCAGTGAAATAACATTATCCGCATAAACCAGGTCAGCCTGACTGCCCACAACATCGCGGTTGGCGGCATAGATAGCCCGCTGAAACTTACTTAACTAACGACTGGGGGTTCTCACACATTTTAGAAAACGGACGTTCCCTGTATAATCCTCCCAGTATTCCTAAGCGGTACAGGAGAAAGAACCATGACAAACGACGACATTCGCGTGCGCTGCCCAGCAGCAACCAAATCCGGTAAGCAGTGCAAGAATTACGCCCCGCCTGGACAACAATACTGCCACATCCACGCCCGGCCGGACGAACAGCCAGCCCCGGAGGCGGCTACCGAGCCGGCCGCAGCTGCCTCAGATGAACGACAGAGACTCGTCAATGAATTGGACACGCTGCTGGCTGATTTGAAGCGATCATTGCCCGCAAGCGGCGACTCCCCCTACTCCCCGATGCGCTTCTTGACCCACCTGCGCCAAAACATCAACAAACTCTCCCCTGAAATACGGCTGGGCCTGCTGGAAAATTTCGAAGGCATGACCAAAGAAGATTTGATGGACACGGATACCTGGAAAGGGATGGCTTACATGATGAGCTATTCGGCCCGTTTCCAGGCCGGGCAGGTACGGGAACGGATGAATGAACATCTGCCCGAACCGTTACAACCGGATAGATGGCTGCGGTTCATGAAGAAAAACCTGGACAGAGTGACGCCGGAGATTGCCAAGAACCTTATGGAAACATTCCAGGGGGCCAGCAAAGAGGATTTGATGGATCCCGATACCTGGAAAGGGGTCTGGTATATGCTGGATTATTCACTGCGCTTCCAGGCGGAACAGTTTAAGCAAAAACTGACTGGCGCAGAAGAGGACTAGGAGACTAAAGACTAAGCGTTCGGAAATAACCTCCCGGTTTACGGATAACGGATGACCCAATCGCTAAGTTAATTACGGACGTCGCCTAAGAGAGTAAACCATGCCTTGTTATGCCAATACTAACCAGTTGTACGATAGTTTGCGGGTGTTGTTTGCCCGGATTGAGGCGGAGAACACGCAGGCGATGGAAACGATTCTGAAATCGGGGCTGCGGTTTTGCTTTCGCTGTTCCGACCCGGCGGCTGAATTGGTCATTGATGCCCGGCAACGGCCGTTACACATTCACTACGGCGCTGACAACACACAAAAACCCGACCTGGACATCGAATTAACCGCTGACACCCTGCACCAAATTCTCCTGGGCGAACTTTCTCTAACCAAAGCGATGGGCAGCAAAAAACTCAAACCAAAAGGGCCGATCTGGAAAACAACTATCTTAGCCGACCTGTTCCGTCATGCTAAAATTATTTACCCGGAAGTACTGCGGGAGCAAGGCTTGGTCTGATTGGCAATTGAACAGCGCTGTGCTATCTTTTAGCCAGTGCATAACCAGAGTAGTTAGGAGAACAAAATGGGAATTGAATTTGCAACCGACGCATGGATCAAGGCATTGATGGCCGAACTCAACCAGAGCGATGCCTATGCCAAAGCTGCCAAGAATTGGGAAGGTGATTTCTACTTCGTAGTAAACAAAGGCGAGGGGCTGGCCGATGATGTTTACATGTATATGGATTTGTGGCACGGTGAATGTCGCGAGGCGTACCAGGTTGAAGACGCCGGCCAAAAATCGCCTGAGTTTGTGATGAGCGCTCCCTTATCCATCTGGCGCAGCGTGTTTGAGAAAAAGATGGACCCCATTCGCGGTATGATGACCGGCAAACTGAAATTGCAAGGCAACAAGATGAAGGTGCTAAAAACGCCTAGGGCTGCGATTGAGATGGTGGAGTGCTGCACAAAAATTGATACAACCTACCCAGCATAGCTTATCCAACATCCCGGAAACTTAGGCGACGTTCGTAATTGACTTGGCGATTTGGTCGTCCGTAATCCGTAACCCGTTGTTTCCTAACGGAATACGGAATACGGAACACGGCTTACGGAACACGGCTTACGAAAACCGGGATGTTTGTTCCAATGACCGAAAACGGCCGTAAACGAGTCGGTTTAGCTTTGGGCGGCGGTGTGGCGCGGGGCGCGGCTCACATCGGTGTCCTGTCCGCTTTGGAAGAAGCGGGCATCCCCATTGACTGCGTCTCCGGAACCAGCGCCGGTTCCATCATTGGCGCCGTTTACTGCGCTGGCCTGGATGTGGCCCAAATGCGCGTCCTGGCTTCCCAAATCAATTGGCGGCACATCGCCAGCCCAGCCTGGCCAGACCGCGGGCTGGTGAGCTTTGCCCGCATGGAACCCTGGATAGAAGGGTTCATTGGCGAGTTAGATATAGATGATTTAGCCATCCCTCTGGCCATAGCTGCCACCGACATTCATACCGGCGAACGAGTCGTTTTGCGCCAGGGGAGGCTGGTAACGGCCGTTCGCGCCAGCAGTTCCGTTCCCGGCATTGTGACCCCGGTGGAAATAGACGGCCGTTTACTCTGCGATGGTGGCATCTCCGATAACCTACCTGTGGCTGCAGCCCGTGAATTAGGCGCCGAGTACATCATCGGCGTAGATTTGTTTGCCCCGGAATATGACGGCCGTTGGGGGCCGTTGGGTATGGGGTTCTCGGCCGTCGAGACCCTCATCCGTCACGCCGGCGGCGGCGTAGCCGACGCTGACTGTCTCATTGTCCCCGCTATTGACGACCACAGCTTCTTGAGCTTTTCCAAAAGCAAGACCTTCATCGCCCTGGGCGAGGCTGCCGCCCGGCAAAAGCTTCCTCAAATCCTGGCCGACTTGAACCTTTAATTCTTCCTTCTGTCCTTTGCCTTCCTTTCCTACTGCAGCGTCATATCTCCGGCCGCAATGGCATGTAATTTGCCGGACTCATCCTGCACTTGCAGCCGCCCCCATTCATCTGTACCTAAGACCATCCCGGTTACCTGCCAATCGCCGCTGCTACGCGACACTTGCACCCGTTTTCCCAGGGTTACCAGCCGCCGGTTCCAGGCCGGTTGGGGCGAATGGCCGTTGTTGGCCGCCTCGTACCACGTTTCCAGGCGTTGTAAAAAATCGGCCAGCAGCGCCAGCCGGGAAATCGGCCGTCCGGTGACGGCGAGCAAACTCGTTGCCGGCGTCACCGCTTCCGGCATCTGCGCTGGTGGGATGTTGACGTTGACGCCGACACCTAACACGGCGCTTTGTAAACGGCCGTTTTCCCCCATATTCCCCTCCAACAACAGCCCGCAAAACTTGTGCCATCCCCCCTTTTGCCGAACGACTAAATCATTCGGCCACTTCACGCTGACAATTAAGTTTGTTACCGTCTCCACCGCTTCGGCGGCGGCCAGACTGGCCAGCATCGTCAGCCATTGCGCTTGTTCGGGCGGCCAGTCAGGCCGGAACAGCGCCGACAACAGCAGCGACGATCCTGCCGGCGCCAGCCAGCGCCGGTTCAGCCGCCCTCGCCCCTGGTTTTGATGATCCGCCAGGAAAACTGTTCCCGCGGCCAGCCTCTGTTCTCCTTCTTGGGCCAGCGCTTCCTTCAACAAATCATTGGTTGAGCCGACATCTGCAAAATACTGGTAAGACCGGCCCAGCCATTGGGTTGATAAGGTAGACTGTACGGCCGTTGCCTTTAATGATTCGTTCTTAATGTCGCCCACTATAATCACCAAACCATCAAATATCGTAACGACTAACCCTCTCGGGAGTTAGCCTGATGAAACCAGCTAACCACTCGTGAACCTCCGGGAGGTCGCCTTATCGTTACTGAATATTTATCCCTGCCAATTCTGTTTGACAGGCGACTGCCAACGCTTATAATTGGCATAAGGTACCGTAATCCTATAATCTACCCCCAAATCCTCGATAGTATACGCTATCATTGATAGACGTGGAAGAGCGAGAGTAGTGGAAAATGTGTCCAGATAGTTTTACAAATGAATACAGGCCGCAACCCGTTGACGACTCCTATTGGGAAGCGCTTATCGCGCAAGAAGCTTCGTTCACCGCGCCGCCATCACCACCGGAAATCGAAGATTTTTCCTGGCCGGCAACGGGACCAAACGGCGCGGCCCCTTCCTCTTCCAATAAACCCCACACAGTCAGTAAAAACCCCTGGCATACCGCTAAAACCGTGTTCAAATCCGACCGGATTTTGGAGCTTAAAGTGACAGGTTATAACAAAGGGGGGCTGCTCGTTTATTGGAACGGACTGCAAGGATTCGTGCCGGCTTCACAGTTGCTCGATTTTCCCCAATTTCATTTTGAAACTGAACGGGCGCGCGCGCTTAAAAACTGGCTTGATAAAATCCTCAGACTCAAGATTGTGGAACTAAATCCCAAAACGAACCGGCTTATTTTTTCTGAGCGCGCTTCGCTGGTCAATGTCGAACAGCGCGAAACTTTATTTAATCACATTTGTCCAGGCGATCAATTGGAAGGACGTGTCACGAACTTGACCAAGTTCGGGGCATTTATTGACTTGGGCGGCGCGGAAGGACTGATCCACATTTCTGAACTGTCTTGGAGCCGCGTCATGCACCCCAGCGATATTGTTCAGCCAGGCCAACCAGTTTCTGTTCTGGTGATGAATGTTAATCATCGAGATAACCGGATTGCCTTAAGCCTGAAGCGATTGCACCCTGATCCCTGGCATGGCGTTGAAAAACGATACCAACCGGGGCAATTGGTCAAAGGGGTTGTGAACAATATCGTCAATTTTGGGGCCTTTGTTCAATTAGAAGATGAATTAGAAGGGTTGATTCATATCTCCGAGTTGGCTGAAGGCTCCTTTTTGCATCCGCGTGACGTTGTTAAAAAAGGGCAGGAAGTGATGGCGCGTGTCCTTAGTGTCAATGGCAAGGCTAAGCGATTAGCGTTGACCATACGCCAGATGAGTGATGTGCCCAGAGAGATGTAGGTGACTGCTGGCTTGTTAGATGTTGGCAAAAAACAACCAGCGCTTAACCGTTAACAACCCTTTCCCATGTCCCGCTCAAAATCTTCTTCCCCGCGTTCGCCAAAACGCCCGCCTGATCCCCCCCCGTCTACCTGGGATGAACGTATTATAAACAGTCTGATTCCCTGGCGCGTGGAAATCGCCGGGGTGACTTTGTTTATCCTCTCATTTGTTACGTTTCTGGCGCTGCCGGGTTGGACTTCGGCCAGGTGGTTGGGGTGGTGGACGAGTTTGCTGCGACAAACGTTTGGATGGGGAGCTTACCCGTTTGCACTTTCGTTTGCCGCTGCTGGTTTGCATGTAGCTCTGAGGAAGGCGGAACGGCCGTATCACCTTCACGCTGCCCAGGTCATCGGCCTGGAACTGATTTTGCTGACCGCCTTGCCCTTGAGTCATCAACTGACCGGAGCCGCTCTGCCCGACGCTTACCTGGGTAATGGCGGCGGTTTAATTGGCTGGGCTTTGTCTGAGCCGCTGCGGGATTTTTTTGGCCCGCTGCTCGCCACCCTGTTTTACTTCGGCTTACTGGCCTATGGCGCCGCGCTTATTTTTGGGTTTGGCTGGGATGATTTGCTGCAAGGGCTGAACACACTTTCGCTGCGTTTACGTCTGTGGGCGCAGCGGGTTGCGCCGGTGGAAGCAGAGAGGATGGAGGCGGAGAGAGAGACAGAGATGGGGGGAGAAACGGCCGATTCTACTCCCACTGACCCCGACGAACTAGTTATCATTAACGATTCGGCTCCCACTCAACCGCGCCGCCGTCGCCGTGACAAGCGGCTGCCCCCTATTGATTTATTAGAAAAAGGCGGCATCGTCAGCATGAGCAAAGACGAAATTGACGCCAAAAAGCAGATCATTGAGCAAACTTTGGCCGATTTCCGCCTGCCGGCCGAAGTTACCGAAATTCGGCGCGGCCCGGCCGTGACCCAATTTGGCGTCCTGCCCGGTTACATCGAAAAAACCGGCCCCGACGGCCAACCCAAACAGCAAAAAGTCCGCATCGGCCAGATCGCCGCTTTGCAAAAAGATTTGACCCTGGCCCTGGCTGCCCCCCGACTGCGTATTCAAGCCCCTGTTCCCGGTCGCGGCGTCGTCGGTATCGAAGTGCCTAATGCCGAAGTCAGCGTTGTGCGGCTGCGCTCGGTCATTGAATCCAATGCGTTCGATAAGCTCAAATCGCCGCTGTCGGCCGGATTGGGACGTGACGTATCGGGCACGTCCATCGCCATTGACCTGGCGAAACTGCCGCACCTGCTCGTCGCCGGAACGACTGGTTCCGGCAAGTCGGTTTGCATCAACGCCATTATTTCCTGCCTCATTTTCAATAACACGCCGGAGCAGCTGCAACTGGTGATGATTGACCCCAAAAAGGTAGAACTCATCCGGTTTAATGGCATCCCGCATCTTATCGGCAAGGTGGAGACGGAAGCTGACCGGGCGGTGGGCGTGCTGCGCTGGCTGACGGCGGAGATGGATCGGCGTTACGAGATGTTCACCGCTGTGGGAGCCAGGAATCTGAACGGCTACAATCGTAAAATCGCCCGTCGTAAGGATGTGAAGAAGCTGCCGTACATCGCCGTTTTTATTGATGAGCTGGCTGATTTGATGTACACGTATCCCGGCGATGTGGAGCGTACTTTGTGTCGTTTGGCGCAGATGGCGCGGGCGACGGGGATTCATTTGCTGGTGGCGACGCAACGGCCGTCTACCGACGTCATCACCGGCCTCATCAAAGCCAACTTCCCGGCCCGCCTTTCCTTTGCCGTCGCCTCCAGCATTGATTCCCGCGTTATCCTGGACACAGTCGGCGCCGATCATTTGCTGGGTAAAGGAGATATGCTTTTCCTGGCCCCCGACGCCAGCGCCCCGGTGCGTATCCAGGGTGTCTTCGTTAACGATATCGAAATTGAACGCATTGTGAACCACTGGCAAACAACCATGCCCGATTTTGAGCCACACCCCGCTCCCTGGGAAAATCTCATTGCCCGTCACGCCCTGCTGGATGAGACGGACAGCATGTTGGAGCAGGCCATCGAAATTGTGCAGAAGAAGGATTATGTATCCACATCGTTCTTACAGCGGAGGCTGCGGATTGGCTACCCCCGTGCGGCGCGCATCATGGAGCATCTATACGAGATGGGATTGGTGGAAGACCCGAAGGCAGGCGGCAAGACGCGCCGTACTTTTGTTGATGAGGATGCTGAGGATCCGCTGGGTGATTATCTATCCCATCAGGATGACGAAGAAGTTTAAGACTGCGGAGGCGCGGAGAGCGTCGAGAAATTAAAAACATAATCTTTGCATTTTTTCGCCTTTGCGGTGAAATTTACCATGAACAATTGGCATTTGGGCACAATGGGCTTTGGTTACAAGGCATGGGTGGGCGCGTTTTACCCGTCCGGGATGCCGCCGCGTAATTTCTTGGCTCATTACAGCCAATTGTTCGATGCGGTGGAGATTGATTCGACTTTTTACGGTGTGCCGGGGGAGGCGCAGGTGAAACGGTGGACGGCCGTTACCCCGCCCAAATTCACCTTTTGCGTCAAAACACCCCGCCAGATCACCCACGAATTGCGCCTGGTAAACGCTATCGAACCGATGCTGGCTTTTTTGGAAGTCATTGTCTTGCTGGGCGAAAAACTGCGCGTGGTGTTAATCCAGTTGCCGCCTGATTTTGCTTACCCGCATTTCAATACCCTGCGCACATTTTTAATGGCCCTGCCGGCCCGGTTCCGCTATGCAGTTGAGTTTCGCCACCGCTCGTGGGATACGCCGGGAACGGCCGTTCTCCTGCGCGAGCATAATATTGCCTGGGTGTCGGCCGATTACATCCACATGCTCAAGCAAGTCAAACGAACGACTGATTTCATCTACCTGCGTTTTATCGGCCCGCACGGCCAGTTTGTGACGAAGGATAAGGAGTTGGTGGATAAAACGGCCGTTTTGCAAGCCTGGTTCCAGCATCTCCAGCCCCATATGGAAAAGGTTGAAGCTGTGTACGGCTTCTTCAACAATGATTATTCCGGCTTCTCGCCGAAGACATGCAACCGATTTAAGGAGATTGTGGGAGTTGGGGGGGATGAGATACGGCCGTTGCAGGAAGGTCGCCTATTCTAAACTGGCAATGACAAGAATTGCACGAAAAAGGGCTTATCATTCGTGAGAAATCTTAGATCGACTGCGATTCAGTATATCCAAAATCTGCCACGAATTGCACAAATTTCACGAATTAAGCGGGGTCTCTGGGATTTCGCGTGGTTAGTTCACCGGACGGTTAATTTTTTGACACGAATGGCACGAATTTTCACGAACTTTCTTATTATTCGTGTCATTCGTGTTATTCGCGTCAGGTTTTTTCCTCGACCCCGCGAAATCCTAAAGAACCATTAAGCGCTTGTTTTTCGTGTAATTGGGCTTTTGACGAAAGGCTCAACATAAAACATCGTTTAGCAATTCGTTTTTTGTGCTAACCTGCTGACTGAATTACAATCGAAGGATGAACGGCCGTTCCCCCGACCAAATCGCTGGCTCCGTTGAGCGAATCACTTATTATAACGAAGAAAACGGCTACACCGTCCTGCGCCTCAAACCGGATACGCGGGGGATGCTGCCTTTCAAGTATGCCGGCGGCCGGGACGCGCTCATCACCGTCGTTGGCAACCTGCCGGAACTGAACCCCGGTGAGCACCTCAAATTGACGGGGAAATGGGCGACGCACAGCAAGCACGGCCGTCAATTCCAGGCTGAATTGTGCGAGCAATCCCGCCCGGCTACATCTGAAGGCATTAAGCGTTATCTCGGCTCCAGCCTCATTCGCGGCGTTGGCCCGGTGATGGCTGGGCGTATCGTCGACCGTTTCGGCGAGGCGACATTGGAGGTCATTGACCATGAGCCGGAACGTCTGCGCGAGGTGTTGGGCATTGGCCAAAAGCGGGTGGGGCAAATCAAGAAAGCGTGGGTCGAGCAGCGGGCCATCAAGGATGTGATGCTGTTTTTACAATCGCACGGCGTTTCCACCAATCTGGCGGTCAAAATCTACAAAAAGTACAAGGATGAGTCGTTAGCCATCGTGCAAAACACGCCGTACCGGTTGGTACAGGATGTGTATGGCATTGGCTTTAAGACGGCCGATAAAATTGCCCAGGCGCTCGGTTTAGCCAAAGATGATCCCGGACGTATTGAGGCGGGTGTGGCCTATACGCTGAACCGGATGGCTGAGGATGGGCATGTCTACATGCCGCAGGAAGCGCTGGAACCGGAAGCGTCTGAAATCTTGGGGGTAGAGACGGAGAAGATCACGGCCGTGATTGATTCCCTGGAAACGAGCGACTTCATCAAGCGGGAAACGATCCCGTATTCCGTAGACCGTAGACCGTATTCCGTAGACCGTAGACCGTATTCCGTAGACCGTAGACCGTATTCCGTAGACCGTACTCCGTATACCGTCAGCGGTGAGCCGGCAGCCAGCAGCCAGCAACCAGTCACTGTCCGGGAAGAACGCGCCGTTTACTTGACGCCGATGTATTATTCGGAAATCGGGGTCACAAACCGGGTGCGGCGGATGATTGGGCATCCGACGAGCAGATTGCAAAGATTGAAGATTGATGATTTAAGATTGAACGCGCCGCGCCAATCATTAATCATCAATCATCAATCATTTTCTTTGAACCCACAACAACTGGAAGCGATTGAAACGGCCGTCTCCCACAAAGTCGCCATCCTCACCGGCGGGCCGGGAACGGGGAAGACGACCTGCCTCAAAGCGCTGCTGGATTTGCTGGACAGACATCGCCTGACCTATGCGCTGGCCTCGCCGACGGGGCGAGCCGCTAAACGGCTGGCCGAAGCGACGGGCCGGGAGGCCAAGACCATTCACCGGCTGCTGGAATTTAACCCCGGCGAAGGATTTGGCCGTAACGACGATAAACCCATTGACGCCGACATGATTGTGATTGATGAGGCCAGTATGCTGGACTTGATGCTGGCCAATAATCTGCTCAAAGCGATTGGGCCGGACAGCCATCTGCTGCTGGTGGGGGATATTGACCAACTGCCCAGCGTGGGAGCGGGGGATGTGTTGGGCGATTTGATCGCGTCGGGGGTAACGGCCGTCATCCGCCTGCAAACCATCTTCCGCCAGGCTGCCGGGTCGCTCATCATCCACAACGCCCATCGCATCAACCGGGGTCTCATCCCCGAAACCCGCCCCGATGCCAATGATTTCTTCATTTTTGTGAAGCCAGAGCCGGACGAGGCCGCTGCTCTGCTGGTGGACATCGTCAAAACCCGCCTGCCGCATAAATTCGGACTGCATCCGCTAGACGACATCCAGATTTTGTCGCCTATGTACAATGGCAGCCTGGGCGTGACCAATCTGAACCGGCTGCTGCAAGGGAATTTGAATCCGCCATCGAGCCAAAAACCGGAGCGGCGGCTGGGCGGGCGCGTCTTCCGTGTGGGTGATAAGGTAATGCAGACGGTGAATAATTATGACAAGGATGTGTACAACGGGGACATCGGCCGTATCACCGCCATGGATATGGTGCAGCAAACAATGACGGTGAGCATTGACGGCGCGCCCATCCTGTATGATTTTCTGGAGGCGGATGAACTGGTTCACGCTTACGCCATCAGCGTTCACAAGAGCCAGGGGGCGGAATATCCCTGTGTGGTGATGCCGGTGGCGACGCAGCATTATTTGATGTTGCAGCGGAATTTGTTGTATACGGCCGTTACCCGCGCCAAAAAACTGGTCATCCTGGTGGGGACGCGCAAGGCGATCAATATCGCCGTCAAAAACAACAAAACCACCCAGCGCCACACGGCTCTGGATTGGCGATTGCAATCTGGTTAAATGACCATACAATTTGGGCATATTTTTTGGGAGTGACTCTTATGTTATTATTTTTGCCTGCGCCCATTCGCGGCGGAATTGCATTCCTGTTACTGATTATCAACACCCTTCTTTGGTGTATTCCCCTCCTTACTCTGGCCCTTTTCAAGTTGATTATTCCGGTTCCTGGTTGGCGCACGGCCGTTACCAAAGCGTTGATTTGGATGGCCGAAAACTGGATTAGCGGCAACAAAGCAGCGGCCGTCCTGCTTCACAAACATCAGTGGGACGTGCAAGGCGTAGAAGATTTGAGCCTGGAGGAGTGGTATTTGGTTGTCAGCAATCATCAATCATGGGTAGATATTCTTGTGCTGCAAAGCGTGTTTAACCGGCGCATTCCCTTCCTGAAATTCTTCATCAAGCAGGGATTGATTTGGGTTCCTGTCATTGGTCTGGCCTGGTGGGCGCTGGATTTTCCCTTTCTCAAGCGTTATTCCAAAGAATACCTGCGTAAACATCCTGAAAAACGGGGCCAGGATATGAAAGCGACGCGCCAGGCGTGTGAAAAATTCCAAACCGCGCCCATTTCGGTGATGAATTTTTTGGAAGGGACGCGATTTACGATGGAGAAACACGGCCGTCAACAATCCCCCTATCAACATTTACTGCGCCCCAAAGCCGGCGGCATTGCCCTCGTCTTAGACGTGATGGGGAATGCTATTCAAACCATGCTCAATGTCACCATCGTTTACCCTGACGGCATCCCCACATTTTGGGAT
Organism: Chloroflexota bacterium; assembly: GCA_024275635.1. Taxonomy (GTDB): domain Bacteria; phylum Chloroflexota; class Anaerolineae; order Promineifilales; family Promineifilaceae; genus JACKCC01. The sequence continues at coordinate 17,022 of JAJRYT010000008.1, forward strand.
TATCTATCCGGACGCGCGCAAAACGTTATCGTGCGCGTAGAAAAATCGTCCATCCCGGCCCACTTTTCCCAGGGTGATTACATGAACGATCCCCAATTTAAGGTGGAATTTCAAGATTGGGTAAACGCGCTTTGGCAGGAAAAGGATGAACTCATTGGTCAATTTCTTTAGGGTTTTCAGGAGGTATTCGATTTGGAAGTGCATTTTGCGGCAGCCAAAATTGGGAAGTATGCCACCAGCGAGAGCGGCGACACATTGGAGATGATCGAACGGCCGCATGGCGGCATCTCATTAGTCCTGGTAGACGGCCAACGCAGCGGCAAGTCAGCCAAAAACATCAGCAATGTCGTGGCTCGCAAAGCGATCCAACTACTGGCCGAGGGCGTGCGTGATGGCGCGGCGGCGCGGGCGGCGCATGATTACCTGTACACGTACCGCAAAGGCAAAGTCAGCGCCACGCTGAACATTTTGTCTATGGACACCGTCACCAGAACCTTCGTCATCTCGCGCAATAATGAAGCGCCGGTGATGGTTTATACGCCGAAAGAGGGTCTATTTTTGCTGGATGAACCTTCGGAAAGCATCGGCACGCGCCGCCATACCAAGCCGGTCATTACCGAACTGCCCATCACGGGGGGCATGATAATCGTGACGTTTACCGATGGACTGCGCCACGCGGGGACGCTCAGCAGCAATCCGCGCTACGATCCGCAGGCGGCGCTGGAACGGATGTTGGCGGAACAGAGCAGCAGCCCGCGCCAGATAGCCGATATGTTATTGGCCGAAGCGGTGGCGCAGGATAACGGCCGTCCCCGTGATGATATTAGCGTGTTGGTAACGGCCGTTTCTTCCCAGCAAGGCGACGGTGTGCGGCGGTTAGACGCGCATCTGTATCTGTAACGATGCCCGACGAAGAAGATGGTAAACCATTACGAATCGCCGTTGTCGGTCCCTGTACATCTGGCAAGAGCACCCTGGTAAAAGCCTTGCGCGCCGCCGGATATGATGCCCGGCAGCCGGCTCAAGAACATTCCTATGTACCGTACATGTGGCAAAAGTTCACCCAACCCGACCGGCTTATATATTTGGATGTGGATTATGAAAATACTGTAGTCCGCCGCCCCAAAAACGCCGGCTCTCCCCAACGTCTGCATGAACAACGCCAACGACTAAAGCATGCCCGCCAGCATTGCAATTTGTACCTGGACACATGCCATCTTACCCCTGTTCAAGTGCAAGATCATGTTCTTACTTATCTGAAAAAGTGGGGAAAACAGTAAACAATGTCCCGTAAACTGGTAACCAGTTACCAGCTAACGCCCAAACAGCCGCCCCAGTCGCCCTCCTTCCGGCGACATTTTCTTTTTAAGCGCCGCCTCTAACTGGCGCGCTGGCGGATAATCGTTCATTTTCAAAACACGCTGGTTATAGTGCAGCGCTTCCTCGTAATTTGCCTGACGATAAAAGGCAACGCTGATCTTGTGCCATAATCCATAATTATCCTTGTCGAAATGAACAGCCTCTTTGAACATGATAAGCGCTTTGTCTAAAACGCCCTGCTCTAAATAAAAATCACCCATACGAGATTGAAGACGCAATCGTTGTGGTGCATTTAGGGCCGATTTCACCGTTTGCTCATACCAAAGTGTCGTGTTTTCGACTTCCCTCTGCCGCTGCCAAAAAGTCATTTCGGCCAGGTGTAAGTAATAGTTGTCAGTATCCTGTTGGCGTAAGTAATCTAAAACGAGCCGCGCATCGTCGAAACGGCCGTAAAAAATATAAATAAACGCCTCGATCATATTGATGAGTAAGATATCCGGCTCTGTTTCCTGCGCCTTTTCAACCCATTTCATAGCTGCATCCAGACCCATTGGCGCGTAAGAGCCATCCTGCTCGCGCGAGGCAGCCACCAACGTATAAGCAACCCCGGCGCAGGTAAACGGCCGTGACCCCCCAGAGCGAAACGTGCCCAAAGCATCCAACAGCGTTTTGGGATCCCTTTTATAAGAGTCAACTGTATCCAACCCAATTTTGTACGCCTGTAAACCCTGAGTTGTCGCTTCTGGCGTTGCCGGCAGCGGCATTTTTCGTAAACTTGGTAACAGTTTCTTGACTAACTTTTGTCCCATTAAAACTCCCTGGCGCAGCAAAGGTAGACCAATAAAAAACACATCCTAACAGACGACCGTCGGAGAAGCCAAAACTTCTTTCATTAAGACCCGGATTAACGCGGGTAAACGCCGATTTTCACACTTTTCCCCATGATAATCCGTACCCTATTTTTCTTTCCCCGACAAGCTCCTAGTGTACAAGAACATGGCCTAAAAAAAAAGACCCCTCGTTGAGGGGTCTTGCATACATTCATACCGGAAAAGGCTTAGAAACCCATGCCGCCGGGCATACCGCCGCCAGGAGGCATCATTGGCGCGCCTTCCGGCTCCGGGATATCCGTAATTAGCGCTTCTGTTGTCAAAATCATAGCCGCGATACTGGCCGCATTTTCCAACGCGCCGCGCGTGACCTTGGCGGGATCAATAATGCCGGCCTTAACCATATCAAGATATTCACCACTCAGAACATCATAGCCAATCCGATCGTTCTTTTGGTCGGCCTGGGCAGAGCGTACATTTTGGATGATAACGTCGCCATTTTTACCGGCGTTATCAGCGATTTTACGCATGGGCGCTTCCAATGCAGCACGGAGAATATTTACACCGGTCATTTCATCGCCGTCGGGGGCAGCCACATCATCCAGAGCCGAAAGAGCGTTCAGCAGCGCGACGCCGCCACCAGGAACGATACCTTCTTCTACAGCAGCGCGGGTAGCGCTCAAAGCATCTTCCACGCGGTGCTTCTTCTCTTTCAATTCCACCTCAGTGGCTGCGCCAACGCGGATGATAGCCACGCCGCCAGCCAATTTTGCTAGACGTTCTTGCAATTTTTCACGGTCGTAATCAGACGTACTGCGGTCAATTTCTACTTTAATTTGCTCGACGCGGGCATTGATTTGGCTTTCTTCGCCCTGCCCATCAACAACGGTGGTGTCGTCTTTAGTAGAGGTGACCTTGGCCGCGCGGCCCAGATCGCTGATCTGAACGCTGTCCAGCTTACGGCCCATTTCTTCGGTAATGACCTGGCCGCCAGTGAGGACGGCAATATCTTGCAGCATGGCCTTGCGGCGGTCGCCAAAGCCGGGGGCTTTGACAGCCAGGGCGGTGATCATGCCACGCAGTTTGTTGAGAACCAGGGTAGCCAGGGCTTCGCCGTCAACATCTTCGGCGATGACGACCAGGTTTTTTTGGCCGACCTGAACTAGTTTTTCCAAGATGGGGACCAGGTCTTGGGCAGAGCTGATTTTCTTGTCGTGAATGAGGATATAGGGATTCTCAATCACAGCTTCCATCGTGTCTGAATCGGTGATGAAGTAGGGGCTGATGTAACCGCGGTCGAACTGCATCCCTTCAACGTATTCGGTCTCGAATTCGAGACCGCGCGATTCTTCGACGGTGATGACGCCGTCTTTACCGACTTTATCCATGACATCGGCGATGAGGTTGCCGATTTCTTGATCCTGGGCGGAGATGGCGGCAACGGAGGCGATTTCATCTTTGCTGTCGATGCTGATAGCCATGCTGCGGATTTTGGCGGCCAACGCCCCAGTTCCGGCTTCGATGCCGCGCTTGAGGAGCATGGGGTTGGCCCCGGCAGCGATGTTTTTCAACCCTTCATGGGTGATGTTCTGGGCCAGGACGGTGGCGGTGGTTGTGCCGTCGCCGGCGATGTCGTTGGTCTTGGTGGCCGCTTCTTTCAAGAGTTGGGCGCCCATGTTTTCATAAGGGTCTTCCAGTTCGATCTCTTTAGCAACGGTGACGCCGTCGTGGGTGATGGTGGGGGCGCCGAATTTTTTGTCCAGGGCGACGTTGCGTCCTTTGGGGCCGAGGGTTGTGGAAACGGCCGTGGCTACGGCATCAATACCGGTCTTTAATTTCCGGCGAGCTTCTTCAGAAAATATGAGTTGTTTAGCCATGTTTAAAAATCTCCTTAATCTTAATTTTCGACGATTGCCAAAACGTCTGATTCTTTGAGAATTAGCAGTTTTTTGTTGTCAATTTTCACTTCTGTGCCGCCGTATTTGGCAAACAAAACAGTATCGCCAACGGCAACATCCATTTCGATACGCTTGCCATCATCATCACGACGACCGGGACCGACGGAAAGCACTGCGCCCTCTTGCGGTTTTTCTTTGGCTGTTTCGGGCAAGACTAAACCAGATGGGGTTTTCTCTTGACGTTCTTTTGGCTCAACAACCAGACGGTCTGCGAGCGGCTTGAGTTTGATAGACATATCTCAATCTCCTTATGATTTGCACTTAGTTTTTAATATTTATTTGGGGATTAGCACTCACGGCAAGGGAGTGCCAAATCAACACCGGCATTGTAGCATAGATTAAGAGGTTGTCAAGCTTTTTTTAGCAGTCGGGTGAAGGGAGCGCCAAATTTGGGGCGGCCGGGTTCCTGGCTTTGATCTGGTTTGATCAGGGTGTTGTTTCCAATTGGGCGCGGCGGCATTCTTCCAGCCCTTCCAGCGCGGCTTCACGGGTAAAGGAATTGGTTCGGGACACCGCCTCGAACAGCGGAATTGCTTGTGGACATAACGCTAAATCTTTGTAAATGTAAGCATTCGCCAGCATGTTAAAAAAGTAGGCGTTAATGTCGGTTGGCTCGTCATAAAGTTTGACGGCCGTTTCCAATTCTTCAATCGCTTTATCGTAGTTTGGCTCTTTGAAGTAAGCTTCGCCTAAACGGCCGTAAGCCCGGGCCATGTTGGGATCCAATTCAATCGCTCGTGCGGCATTTTCTTTAGCCAGCGGTAACTCACCCAATTGCAGATACATGTAAGCTAACCCATCGAAGGCGACGGCGTTGGCGGGGTCCACAGCTATGGCGTCTTGGAAGGTCAAAATTGCTTCGGAGGTGCTGCCGGTGCCGAAATAATTGTAGGCCAGGCCAGTGTACAAATCGGTCAGTGTCGGATCGGCGTCAATCCCCAATTGATAATGTTCGCGCGCTGCGGCGTAATAAGCTTGTAGTTCCAGGGTGTTGGCCATGTACAGGCGGGCGATGGCGTTGTCTGGCTCTAATTCTACGGCGGTAGAGGCGGCTTCCTGGGCCTCATCATATTTAGCCGGGTCTTGGGGAAAGACCAGTCCGGCGGCTTTATAGGCAAAGGCGGTGGCATTGTAAGGGTTGATGGCGATGGCGCTGGCGGCCGCCTGGACGGCCTGGGCATATTCCAGGTTAGCGCCAGTGGGATCGCCGGCGTTTTCGAGGCGGTCGCCATTGGCGATGTGAGCGGCGGCCGTGGCCGTCCAGACATCTTCGTTATCCGGCGCTAAAACGGTGGCCTGCTCGGCCACCTCCAACGCGCGTTCCGGCTGATTGATTTTCACCAATAGGTTGATCAGGCGAATGTAGAATTCGGGTTTGGTAGCGTCCAGGCGAACGGCCGTTTCATAATACCCAACCGCTTCCTCCAGCTCGCCATCCCGCTCACTCAAATCGGCCAGCAGCGCAAATTCTGTAGCCGAACGAGTCGGTTCCGGGGTCGCTGTGGGAATGATCGTATCCCTTACCTGCTCCGCATTGGTAATAATGAATGCGCCTACCAGGATGCCGGCAATGACGAAAAGAACCAGTAAACAGGACGGGCATTTGCGGGGGTAACGTGGCGGCGTGCGTTTTATTTCCATCTCAATAGCTATCCATCGAAAAAGCCGACGAAAATCGCCGGCCAGGATAGATTAACTATAACGCAAGTTTGCAGGTGGGCAAGTGGGCGCGCGGCCTCAGTCCTCAGTCCTTTCCCGTTTCCGCCACCGCCACCAGAGGCCGACGGGGTAGCCAAGCATTTTGGCTATATCGCCGATGAGGCGAATGATGGGAATGAGAGCAAAGGCGCGGACGCGGGCAGGGGGACGCCAGCCCCAGGTGTTGTTCCAGACGCGCTGGGCCGGACGGCGGCTGTAGGCTCCCACGCCGATAATGATCAGAAGCCAGCCCCAGATTTTTTCGCGCCAAATCAGCCATAAAATGGCGGGCAGGCCAATGAGGTAGGTTACGTAGCGGATGGCGTGCCGTTTGCGCCACAGGTCGGCTTTGCCGTCACCGCGGGCGTACAGGTAATATTGGTGGAAGAAGGCGCGCAGGCTGCCACGCGGCCGGAAGTAGGCCACGGCCGTATCCACAAATGGAAATTCGCCATATTTCTCGCGCAGGGCCAGATCGAATATTAAATCTTCGCTAAAATCGAGCCATTCCGGGTAACCGCCAACTGCTTCCCAGGCGCTTTTGAGGAAAGCAACAGAACGGCTGGACGGCAGGAACTTCTTAGGGTCTACATCTTGCCGGGTGGGCAGGACGGTTGATCCCATCACGACTTCAAAATCGGTATATGGGTCTGGCTCAAACCAACCGCTGGCAACGGCCGTTTCCCCCGCTTCAATCGGCCGTACCAAATCCTCCAGCCAGTAAGGTGAAAGCGACACTCCGGCGTCTGTGGCGGCGATGATTGGCCCTGCTGCAGCGGCAATGGCCTGGTTCCGGCCCTGACTGATATTGGCGCCGGAGGATATCAGGAGGCGTAACGGCAGCCATTGCTCATACTCGGCCAGCACGGCGAGGGTGTTATCGGTTGACCCGCCATCGCAAATGACTACTTCGTCGGGAAAACGCGATTGTTGGATGAGAGATTCGAGCAACGGCCGTATCGCTTCCCCTTCATTCATCACTGTGACAATTACGGACACGTTCATATCTGCGGACTATAACCCCATCATTTGCCATAAGCTACGAACTTTGCCGGATTGATGCTTCCCCCAGGAAAGCTGGTAACATCTCGATAAACAAGGACTCCCTGGGAGGTTGGGACTACAAACCTGGCCATTGTTAAAGCCTCCCGGAGATTAGCTTGACGAAATCAGCTAACTACTCATGGCCTTTCGGGAGGATGCCTGAGTCGTTATGATTATGCTATAATTTCCCGCTTATGCTAAAGAATAAAAAGATACAGGGCATCCTACAAATACTTTTGAG
>JAJRYT010000163.1 GCA_024275635.1 Chloroflexota bacterium
GCCTCGTTGAGGACGGCGCTCAGGTCGCGGCTCATCCCCACCTGGACGCTGCTGCCGGTGGCGCGGGGCATCTGCGCCAACGCCTGCTCGATGCTTTGTTGCAGCATGGCGGTATCGCCGCCGATGCGCTTGATGACGGAGGGGACGACGCCTCCTTCCTGCTCAACTAAAACTTGGAGCAAATGTTCCGGCTCGATAGCCGGGTGATTGGTTTGTTCGGCCAGGTGTTGGCTCTCCAGAATGGCTTCTTGCGCTTTTTGTGTAAATTTATCTAATCTCATTGTCTACTCCTCCAAGACCGGAAGTCTTGATTGGTTTGTTAATTTCAGGTAGACGTTGAGGCCGATGAGCAGGTAAGTGACGATGGGCGGCCGTCTTCTTGGTTGGTTATCGCTGATCGGTATCATTTTCTCACCTTCAAAATCATCTGTTTGGCTGCCAACGCCTTCGCCACAGTTTGCTAAAACTGCGTCAGAAACAGGTAAAATCAATGTTAGAAGAGTGAAAGATTTAACATAAAACCGCGCGTAGCCATCAGCGAACAAGATAGTGTATACTTACCTTCAAGCCAACAAATGGAGAAAACCGAATGCTAACCCGCTTAAAAGTTTCTGGTTTCAAGAATCTGGTGGATGTAGACATCCGCTTTGGGCCATTTACTTGCATTGCCGGCGCCAATGGAGTGGGCAAATCGAACCTGTTTGACGCCATTCAATTTTTGAGCGCATTGGCAGACAACACGCTGATTAAAGCCGCTTTATCAGTCAGACATTCTGAAGGGGGCCGGACGGCCGATGTCCGCAGCCTATTCCACCGCATGGGCGGCCAGTATGATCAAAAGATAAGCTTTGAAGCAGAAATGATTGTGCCTGCAGAAGGGATAGATAATCTTGGACAAAAGGCAAGAGCCGCCATCACATTTCTGCGCTACAAGATTGGCCTGGCTTATCAGGAAGATGAAAATTTGCCTTCAATTGGCTCTCTGACGCTTTTATACGAAAATTTGGAACACATTAATCTGGGAGACGCGCCTAAACATCTACCATTTCCTCACGCCGCGCGCAAATGGCGCAATTCGGCCGTACAAGGCAGACGAACTTCCCCTTTCATCTCCACAGAAGGGAATGGGGCGGAACGTACCATCAAGCTGCACCAGGATGGAAACAGCGGCCGGCCCAAAACATTCCTGGCCCGCACGCTGCCTAGAACCGTACTCTCTACGGTAAATGCGACGGAAAGCCCAACAGCGTTGCTGGCCCGCCGGGAAATGCAATCCTGGCGGCTGTTGCAACTAGAGCCTTCCGCTTTGCGGGAACCGGATGAGTTTACAGCCTCCCCTGGCTTGGGCGCTGATGGCTCTCACTTACCGGCGACGTTATATCATCTGGCGCGGTCCCGCGAAAGAGAGAATGGCGGCCGTTCTTCTACTTGGTTGTACGAACAGGTTGCCAGCCATCTCTCTGATTTGATAGATGATGTGTACGCAGTAGGCATTGATCGGGACGAAAAGCGACAGTTATTAACCCTGGAAGTGACCGACGCCGACCAGACGGTACATCCGGCTCGTTCCCTATCGGATGGGACGTTACGTTTTTTGGCGTTGGCTATATTGGAACAAGACCCTATGGCCAGCGGCCTTATCTGTCTGGAAGAGCCGGAGAATGGCATTCACCCCAAACGGATTCCAGCGATGCTGCAATTACTGGAAGATATTGCGGTTGACGTGCATGAACCGGTGGGGCCAGATAATCCATTGCGGCAGGTGATTGTAAATACCCATTCACCCGTTGTTGTAAACTACGTGCAGGATGACAGCTTGCTGGTAGCTGAATTGAAAGAGTCGATGCGCGATGGACAACGATTTAAGAGCGTCCATTTTAGCTGGCTGCCAGATACATGGCGATCTGATGCAGCCCCGGAGACGCTTCCGGTGGCAAAGGGTAAAATGCTGGCTTATCTGAAGCATATGACAGATTTCAGTGATCGCAACACGCATCCGGTTTATACCACTGGCAAACGGCGGCCGGTTCGGGTAGGGGAGCGACCTGATTTGCAACCGCGGCTGTTATTTTTGAATGAGTCATAACGTGGAACAGTTACGCTATACGTTAGTGTCAGAGGGTAGTTCCGACAAGATTCTGATGCCTATCCTCAATTGGCTCCTGCGAGAAAATGGCGTTACTGAAGCAATTCAAGGGGAATGGGCTGACCTTGGAGAAGCCAGCATCGCGGAACAGATCAGCCTGACCGTGAAGGTACGAGAGGCTCTCCGACTTTATCCTTGTGATTTATTGTTTATTCACCGGGATGCCGACAGAGCAACACGAGAAAATCGAGTAGCAGAGATTGAAAGAGCTATGGTAACGGCGATGGGAAGCGATGCCAGGCTGCCAGTGGTTTGTGTTGTTCCGGTACGGATGCAAGAGGCATGGCTTTTGTTTGACGAGGCGGCAATTCGCTACGCGGCAGGAAATCGTAACGGCCGTATCCCCCTAAACTTACCTTCTCTGATACAGTTAGAATCACTGCCAGACCCTAAAACAGAACTTTACCGGCGCCTCAAGCTGGTAAGCGACCTGCGCGGGCGGAGACTCAAGCGTTTCCGAGCTAATCAACGGGTTCATCGCATTAGTTGGTCTATTGATGACTTTTCTCCGTTAAGAAATCTCTCAGCCTTTGCCGCCCTGGAGCAAGATATCCAGCGGATCGTTGGGGAGCAAGGGTGGGATAGAGAATAGAACGTGATGCGTGTTTCTCCCACGCATCACGTCGGGCATAACTTTCTTAGCTCCTGAAACATCTCCTTTTCTTTCGCCGTCAAATTGCGCGGCAGTTGCACCTCAAGGGTGGCGTACAAGTCGCCGCGCTGGTCGGGCTGGCGCAGTTTGGGCATCCCCATCCCGCGCAAACGGAAGGTCTTGCCATTGGCTGTCTCTGCTGGGATAGTGAGCTTCACCGTTTTGTCAATGCCGGTCACATCCACCTTGCCGCCGAGAACGGCCGTGTATAAATCCACCGGCGTCGTCACTTTCAAATTATCCCCATCCCGCTCAAACTGATGGTGGGGCAGCACCTCGACCATAAGATACAAATCGCCGCCGCCCGCCCCCTGTCCTTTGAGCCGGATTTTGGAGCCGGATTTGACGCCGCGCGGGATTTTGGCGTTGAGGGTACGGCCGTCTTCCCAGGTGAGCGCCCGCGTCGAGCCATGAAACGCCTCCTCCAGCGTCACCTGGACCGTGTGTTCCTGATCGGGAACACGCCGCTGTCCTGGTTGTCCGGTAAATTGGTTGCCAAACCCAGACTGACCAAAGCCGCCGCTGCCCCCCATTTGACCAAAAAGCGTCTCGAAAAAGTCTGAAAATCCTGACCCGCCGCCAAACATCTGCCCCAAGTCTTCCGGGTTGATGGTGCGGGAATAGGTACGGCCGCCGCCTGACTGCTGCGCCCATTGCCCCCAGAAATCATTGGGGTTGCCGCCGCCGCGTTGGTACTGCCGCCACTGCGATCCAAACTGGTCATACATCTTCCGCTTTTCCGGGTCAGACAACACTTCATACGCTTCGTTGAGGTCCTTAAACTTCTCTTCGGCCGTCTTGTCTCCCTGGTTTTTATCGGGATGATACTGGCGCGCCAGCTTGCGAAAGGCTTTTTTGATTGTTTTTTTGTCAGCTCCTTTGCTGACGCCTAATGTCTTGTAGTAATCTTTGTATTCCATTTGCCACGCTACCTATTTTTAGATTATCAACCCTCCTATTGTACCCATATGGATCAGAATTGAATAAGATCAAAAAAAGTGCGGCGCATCTTGCCACACCTGCGCCAATTCTGGTTTTAGTTTAGCTATGTTTAACTGGAGGCAAGCGCCAACTTCTCCTGCAATTCACAGTTGCACGACTCTCTATTCAGCAACTCGGCCAGGATGCGCAGGCAGTTAGAGCCAGAAAGGGCTTTGCGGCGGGGACGATTACCGGAGTTGCACCATTTCCATCTGGATTATGCCTAAACCCATATACCAATTGGAAGATGGTATGATGAGTTCTGATACGTCATTGCCTTTGACATACATTTGCATAGGGTGGTAGAGACTGATGAAAGGCGCGTCTTTTTGCACCTGTGCTTCAATATTCTTATAAAGCGTCTGGCGATCAGACCAATCAAGGGTGGTCACAGCTTGCAGGAGCCAGGCATCTACCTGCTCATTGCTGTAATTTGTAAGGTGGGCGGCATTTTTAGTTTGGAAATGGGGTTCAAGAAAGTTTAACGGGTCGGGGTAATCATTGAACCAGCTCAGACGGAACATGGGGAACTGATCAATATCGGTGAAGTAGGTGAGCCAGTACAGGCTGTTGACAGTCGTCACCGCCCCCAACCCACTACCGCCAATGTCGCCAAAATCTTCTACCAGCGCCTGGGCGATGACGGCGTGATCAAAGCCATCATCATGCCATAATTCAATAGTCAAATCCGTGCCCGCGCCATCGTCTAAGACGCCGTCTTCGTTCGTGTCCATCCAACCGGCCTGGGCCAACAAGTCTAAAGCCAGGTCGGGGTTGTAGGTATAGGATGGGCCTGGTTGATCATAGGTGTGCATGACTGGCGGCACGGCGCAAGCGGCCGTCTGGAAACAGGGCGCGACTTCATTGACAATGCTCTGCCGGTCTACAGCGTAATTGAGAGCCTGCCGCGCGCGCACATCATCAAATGGGGGTTGGTCTACTTTCATCCCGTAGTAATGCGTGCCAACCCGATCAACGACGATTGTGCTGGGATCGTTTAGCGCGACCTGGGCGCGATCACATGGCACGGGGGATAAATCCAGATTACCGGCCAGAAATTCATCATACATCTCGTATTCGTCGGCATAAAATTGAAAGGTGATGCTGTCCAGATAGGGACGGCCGTCATAATAATCTTGGTTGGCGATCAGGACAACGCGCTCCCCTGGCGTCCAACTCTGGAACCGGAATGGCCCGGCGCCGACAGGGTGGGTGTTGACGCTGCCCAACGATTCGGGCGGCACGACAGCCATGAAGGTGAGCGCCAGCAAGGAAGGAAACGGGGCATAAGGTTGTTTGAGAGTGACTTGCAAGGTGTGGGTGGCGACGGCCGTTGCCTCTTTCAACAGTGGCGCCATCGCCGCTCCATATCCTTTATGCCCGGAGTAGCGAATCCGGTTCCAGGAGTAGACAACATCCTGGGCAGTGAGGGGACGGCCGTTGTGAAAAATTACGTCGGGCCGGAGAATGAACGTCCAGTTTTGGGCGTCGGCGGTTGTCCACAACTGGGCCAGCGCCGGTTGCGGCATGTGATTTTCGTCCCATTTCGTCAATCCCTCAAACACCTGGCCCAGGATTTTCCCCCCCGTACTCATTGCCATCAGTTGGGCCGAGAGTATCCGGCTCAAAAGCGGCAAAGCGGAAATTTCCGCCGGCCTCAGCCGACCTGATTGGCGGGGCGTGCGCGGTTGGGGTGAGGGAAACGGCCGAATTCGAAGCCGGCCGATTCGTAGCAACCAGCAAAGTCACAACCAGAACCAGGCCGGTGATAAATACCAATGAGATTTTTAGGTACGTCTTCATTTTGATCCTCCTACGAATGTCATTTGACGCCTGTTAACCAAACGAAGGAGTTCAAAGCGTCTGATGAACTCCCTCGTTTTCAACTATTTCAATCATTTTTAATTTTGTATTGACGTATTGCAGGGGCGATGTGTAGCTTGCAACGGTTCTCTGGGGCGAGATGACGGCCGCAATAGCGGCGCGCAAGGGGACGATCTCGTGTACGATTGGCGAGGGAAAAGGGGTAAGACCAGTCAAATCAGGCGGCGGCCTGGTGTTAGCGCAAGCGACCAACCAGAGGACAGCCAGGAAAATCGAGGCTATTAGCTCTTGTTTGATAATTTCCGTGTGCATGACTCCCCTTCTACGAGATTAAAATTACATCAAGTTTGCTTTTGCGTACCAGCAATTCCAAATCTAAAATTGGTGAGGCGGGAATACAACCTATTTGGTACGATTAGCACCATCATAATAATTTGGAATCTCAGTAGATCAAGATTTTCGCCACGAATGCCACGAATTACACGAAAAACACGTTCTTAATTCGTGAAATTTGTGCTTACACTGAGTCGATAATATGTTCTACAAACTCATGCTCGTTTTGTGAAATCTGTGGCCAATCAATGGCGGCAATGCCTTCAACATGAGCAATCGCCGCCTCAAATTGCTCTTTAACAGTTTGTTCAAATAGTCGGGCATA
>JAJRYT010000009.1 GCA_024275635.1 Chloroflexota bacterium
CAAAATGTGACAAATTGTTAACAACGATATTGGGAAACTGAACGATAGGTAAGCGCATGAGTCACTCCTTTTCATCAGGATATGACTATTGTACGCTAATTGCCCCTATCTTTTCGTTCCCATCGCAAAACTCAAGTAATTAGTGATTGGGTAATTAGTAATTGGGTAATTTGCGACCAATTACCAATTACTAAATTACCAATTACTAAATTACCAATTACCAATTACCGCTTACAAGAACACCCTCTTTATCAAACAGGAATAAGTAAATGGAAAAACAAATGGTATCGCTGCCGTATGGAAAGGGCAAGGTGGATGTGGTTTTCCCGCCGGGGTGGGAGATGGAGATGGTGGCGGCAAAAACGGGGGCGGCATTGGCGGATACGGACACGGCCGTCAGGCAGGCATTGAGGCAGCCAGACGGCCGTCCTCCCCTGCGCGATTGGGTGCAACCCGGCGAAAAAGTGGCCGTCATCACCTCCGACGCCACCCGGCCTGCGCTGCAATACCTGTACCTGCTCCACATTTTGGCCGAACTAGCGGCGGCCGGTATCCAGCGGGAAGATGTGCTGCTGGTCATCGGATTGGGCACGCACCGGCCGCCGACGGCCGTTGAACTGCACAACCTCCTGGGCCGCGCCGCCGACCAATACCCTGTCGCCTGGCCCGACTGCGACGACGAAGCCAACCTGGTACACTTGGGGACGACCAGCCGGGGCACGCCGGTGCGCATCTTCCGCCCGGTGGCCGAAGCCGACCGGGTCATTTTGACCGGCAGCATCCACCACCACGTTTTGGCCGGATTCTCCGCCGGGCCAAAGAGCCTGCTGCCCGGCGTGGCGGCGCGGGACAGCATCGAAACCAATCACGCCCTGGCGCTGCACCCGGAGGGCGGCCTCCATCCCGGCTGCGCCGCCGGGCGGCTGGAGGGCAACCCGATGCAGGCGGATTTTGTGGAGGCGCTGCGGCTTTTTCCCAAACCAACTTTCCTGCTGAACATCGTCCCCGCGCCGGAAGGGGGCGTGCTGGATGTGGTGGCTGGGGATGTGATTCGGGCGCACCGGATTGGCTGTGAAACGGCCGGCGACCACTACGCCATCCCGGTAAACGGCCGTCGCCCCCTCGTCTTTGCCAGCTGCGGCGGCTACCCGTCCGATGCCGTTTTGTACCAGAGCACCAAGGGGCTGATGAACCTGAGCCTGGCTCTGGCCGACGGCGGCGTGGGCGTCCTTTTGGCCGCCTGCAACGAAGGGTTAGGCGCGGACTCCTTCCTGTCCTGGCTGCGGCTGGGCGCACCGGAGGCCATTGAAGCCCGGCTGCGCCGTCAGTTCACCGTCCCCGGCTGCATCGCCTACATTGTGGCTGCCCAGGTGCGGCGGGCGACGATGATCCTGGTGTCGCAGTTAGATCCGGCCCAGGTACGGCCGTTTGGATTGACAGCGGCGGATTCGGTGGCAACGGCCGTTGCCCTGGCCCGACAACATCTCGGCGAAAAGGTGAGCGGCTGCCTGCTGCCCAAAGCAGCCATTACGGTTCCCATGCCGGTTTGACCGGCCAGGTTTAGCCGCCTGTCCAAAATCCTTGCGGGTCGAATTGTTTGAGGAAAGCCAATTCTTGCGCGGTCGGCACGGGCGTTTGGGCCAGATCGGCGGCGATTTTTAGCGGCCAGCCGGTGTTGGCTAACACGTCGTCTACAGTCACGCCGGGGTGAAGCGATGTTAAAACCATCTCTTTGCCGGCCGGATCGAAGCGTAAGATGCCCAGGGTGGTGATAACGGCCGTCGGCCCCCCGCGCGGCAATCCCATTCGATTTCTCCAACCAGACCCGTCGCCATAGCCAGGGGATGTGATGTAATCCACACGGGGGACAAAACGACGCTTTTCGTGTTTCATAATGATAATGTGGCGTTTTGCTAAGCAGGCCAGATCGCAGGCGCCGCCGCTGCCGGGCAGCCGCGTGAAAGCGCCGCCCAGGTCGCCGACGTAGCTGGTGTTGAGGTTGCCAAAGCGGTCTACCTGCGCCCCGCCGATGAAGCTGACGTCTACCATACCCTGCTGCAGCAAGCCCATGAGATCGGCCGTATCGGCCAGCCAGCTTGCCTGGAACAGGTTAGGCAGGTCGCCCATGGTCAGGATGGGATCGGGGGCGGCCGTTTCGCGCACAATGCCCAGTTCGAACACGCCAACAGCAGCAGGGGCGTGCGTGCTTTTTGCCAGTTGAAACCCCAGCAGGGGCAAGCGCATACCCACGAAAACCACCTCCCCATTGGCAATCTCGCGGGCGGCGGCCGTTACCATCAGTTGGGCTGGCGTATAATTGGCGCTCATGATGACATCTCCTTAAATCCGGTTATCGTTGCTTGCCAGCCCTCATCTTCCTCGCCGGGAACGTAGGGCAGATAGTAGTTGATGCGATCCAGCAGGCGGCCGTATCTTTGCCCAATCATTTGGGGCAGCTCGCCCCACTTACCTGTTATCGCCAACTCGCTCAACATCACGTCGGAAATCAGATCGGGCATTTTGTCCCATTCGCCCTGCCGCGCCAACTGGCTTAACTGCTGGCCCACATCACCCCACCCGTGCAAGTTTAATACGGTTTTGTAAGCCGGGGTGCTCATGTAAAATGAGAGTTGTTTCTTGACCAGCGCTTCGTAGTGGGCGGCTGGTTTACGGCCGTCTGTGGGCACAACAAAAACGGCGGCGGCGGTAAAGTCGGTGCGGGAACGGCCGTTTGCTTTCAAGCCTTCTTCAATGTGCGGCCAGGCAAATGTTTCCAAATATTTGACCGAGTGCAAGACGTGAAAATGCACGCCATCGCACACTTTGCCAGCCAGTCTGAGCATCAGTTTGTTAACGGCCGATATGTAAACGGGCGGCCGAGGCACGGCTAACGGCCGTTCGCTGAAAAAAGGCGTCATCAAATTAAGGTTAAAAAATTCGCCCTGATAATTGAGCCTATCGCCGGTTTGCCAGCAATCCCAAATGGCGTGCATCGCCTCGACGGTTTCCCGCATTTTTCGCACCGGTTTTTCCCACTTGACGCCCAAGCGACGCTCGTTGTGGGCTTTAACCTGGGTACCTAAACCGAGAATGAAACGGCCGTTGCTGTAACGCGCTAAATCCCAGGCGATGTGAGCCAAAACGGTTGGGCTGCGCGGAAACGCCACGGCAATGGCTGTGCCCAGGTCAATCCGGGCGCTGTGTTCGGCGGCCAGGGCCAGCGGCAAAAAAGGATTGGCGCTTGTTTCACCTGTCCAAAACCCGTCAAAACCGATCGCTTCGACCGCCTGGGTATAATCCGGCAAATCGCTCAAATCATAATTTTGAATGACGGTGTCTAACTTCATGAGGATTTCCTTGTTGACGTTTAGGATCGGGGATTGAATAATTTAGGCTCTTTGGGATTTCGCGGGATTCGACCGTATTACGTGTTGCGTATTACGTAAGGTCTCTCTGGATACGTAGTACGCAATACACAATATATCCTATCAACCTCGCCAATTCCCGCAGAACCTAATAACCATAATCGGCCGGTTCTGTCAGAGCGTGTTTTTTAATGACTAGCGCCGCCAGCCGCTCCTCGCCGAGCAGTGTCATGTAATCTTCCCGGCTTAGCGCCTGGTCAATCCAACGAGAACGCCATTTAGCAAAAGCTTCCGGGGTCTTGCTCGCCTTTTGGTAGTCTAAGAACGCATCATGGTCGCGGTTATACCAGCCAGGTACGGGCGACGGGTGCGCGCCCCAGGGGGCATGGGCGACGGCGCTGACTTTGAAGGCGGGGATGACGATGCGGTTGGGGTCGCTGGTGATGACGGCCGTATCCACAATTTCTTCGGCCGTGATAATCACGCGACGGGCAGCCAAACACGCTTCGCGGCTGATGCCTAAATTGCCCCAGCAGTGAGCATTGCCATATTCATCGGCCCGCTGGACGTGGATGATGGTCACGTCGGGGATGATGGCGGCAACGGCCGTTAACGTCTCCCCCGTAAAAGGACATCTCATCCGCCGCAAACCCCCATTCGTCCGGTACAGGTCGCTCCCCAGCGCCGTGCGCGCCGGCATAAAAGGGACGCCCATCGCCCCGGCGCGCAGCGCCAGCGAAATCGTCAGGTTAGAATGATCCTCCATCGTCAGCGCGCCGCTTTCCACCGCCCGGCGAAAATTATAGCCGGAGCCAGTGATGACGTTACCCACCCAGGCGGCGCGAATCCGCCGCACGCAGCCCGCGCCGACCATCTGATCAAACAAAATGTCCGAAATAGGGCCGATTAACGTCAAATCCCGCTTCCGCTGGCGCATCATTTCATGCCCGGCGGCAAAGGGGATGAGCGTCTCCTGCGCCGTCCCCATCGCTATCGAACTGCCATCCGGTACGAATTGGGCCATCGCTTCGGCCAGTGAAAAAAGTTTAGATTGGACCATAATCTCTCATTCGCCAACGTCTGCTGGCGGGCTGCTTCCATTCAAAGGGGGGTTAATTATGCTACACTTTCACCGCAACAGGCAAAAATCAGTCTCCCCAGACGCCCGCCCCGGCCCGGAGCATCCGAACAAGCTGAAAAATCCTGGTTCTCGCTTCTTCTGTGGTTTGCCAAAGGTTGGCCAAAGTTCGCCAAAATGACGATGAATCAATTCATCGTCTGCTCCGCGCCATCCCGCCCCCACCAACCACAAAATTCATTGGAACCAGCAAAATTCAAAAAGTTGTTGACATGTTTTGAAAGTACGTTATACTAAAACGTGTCGCACTTTTTTGACGATACGTAAAATAAACGGAGCGTATTAACATGAATGATCAAGTGTTTACCAGATGGCAAGGGAAGCCGCTTGATGAAGTGATATATGAATGCCGCGAACTACTCGAGGACATTGACTATCCAACAGTTCGTCGCTGGCGGGATGCAGGTGGCAAAGTTGTAGGCCACTTTCAGGTTTACTTCCCTGAAGAAATCGTCCATGCTGCAGGAATGTTACCTTTCAAGGTTCGCGGCGCCCCACTGGAAGCCACCCAGGCTACTTCCCGTTTTGGTTCTTATCTCTGCTCAATTCTGAAAACATCGCTGGAGTTGGTTTTGAGCGAACGTATCAAACTGGATATGTTTGTCACCCATCCCATTTGCGACGCTGCCCGAAACCTGGCCGCCATTTGGGGCCGGAACTTCTCTTATCCATGTCAAATTCTTTATCTCCCTCAAAACGCCAATTCATCCCACTCCGCTCAATACCTACATGATGAATATAACCGGCTAAAACAAGACATTGAAGCCCTTGCCGACCGTCCTATCACCGACGACGATTTACGTCACTCGCTTCAAGTATTCAACGAAAACCGGTCACTGCTGCGTCAGCTTTACCACATCAAACGAGAAACCCCCTGGCTGCTTCCAGCCGATGAAGCTTATGCGCTCATGGCTGTTGGCGGCTTTATTCCCCGGGAAGAACATAACGCATTGCTGCATTACACCCTGCCACTCATTGAAAAACGGGATATGAAGCAGCAGGACAAAATCCGGATCGTGTTTGAAGGCGGTTTTTGTGAGCAGCCGCCGCTGGATTTAATTCGGATGATGAGCCGTTCCACTTACGTAGTAGATGATGATTTCATGATCGGCATGCGCTGGATACTTGATGACATCCCCACTGGAGGCAATCCTTTACGGAATCTGGCCGAGGCGTACCTTGAAAATTCCTCATACAGTCCGGTACAACATGATTTACGCAAGCCAAAAGAAAAGATGCTGATGGAGCGGATTAAGAATGCGAATGCGGGTGCGGCCGTGATCACGGCCGCCAAGATGTGCGAGCCAGGCTTGGAAGAGCAGGTAACGTATGTACGCACACTGGATAAAACTGGCATCCCGTATTTTGTCAGTGAGTTTGAGGAAAATATGACCAGTTTCGACCATCTGGAAATCCAGTTGGAAACATTTGTTGAGAATCTCTTATTTAATTAACAATTGTCAATTATCAATTGTCAATTATCAACTAGTCAGAGGGATGACAATGACTAAAAAAATATTAGATGATGGCATCGTAGGGCGGGGCAACCGGGACGGCGCGCGGCTGTTTCGAGAATGGTTTAGCAGCCTGGGCGATGTGGCCGAACAAGAGAGAAACGCCGCTTATGTTTTTGTGATGGGCAGCATGGCGGAAGTTTTGCGGACGTTTGATATACCGACAGTATTTCCGGAAATCAATTCGCTGCAAACGGCCGTGCGCCGGGTCGCTCATGAATATCTCAATGAGGCCGAAGATTACGGCTACTCCCCTGATATTTGCGGCTATGTCAAAGCAGATGTTGCTGTCCAGCTTCGCAACGGCCAGCATCCGATGGGACGCATCCCCAAGCCCTCCATTGCCGTCCTCACCAATGCCTGCAACACCTATATCAAATGGGCTGAAATTTGGGAGCGGATGTTTGATATTCCTATTTTCACGCTGGATGTGCCGGGGACGCGGACCGCCGGGGGCCAAACCTGGCAGGGTGATCCTCATTTTGAGAATGATCGCCGTTACGTGGCCGCACAGATCAAAGAATTAATCAGCCAGTGCGAGACATTGACCGGCCAAAAATTCGACATTGATAAATTGCGCGAAGTTTTGGGTCATACAAACACGATGAACCAGGGTTGGCAACGGGTTTTAGACCTCAACCAGAGCCACCCTTCGCTCTTTAATGCCCTGACGGACGGCACTGTTTATCTGGGGGTAACTAACGGGTTCAAGGGCACGGCCGTCGGCGCGCAATATTTCACCGATCTGGTCGAGGAGATGGAATACAAAGCGGAACATGGCATCGGCACTCTGACGGACGAGAAGTACCGTTTGATATTTGTAGGCGTGCCTTGCTACCCCATCTTCCGCCGCTTCAACGAGATGTTCACCGAATGGGGCGGCACATTTGTCAACTCCACCTATCTCTGGTTCGCCTCCGGCGGCACCAACCGGGGCTTCGAGTATGACCTGAACCGGCCTCTGGAAAGCCTGGCTGAAGGGGTGCTGATCAGCGTCCGCGACGCCATGGATAGCATGTTCTACCAGGATCGGATATTGGTGGACATGATTGAGGAGTTTGGGGTAGACGGCATTGTCTATCATCCCATCAAGAGCTGCCGCACCGTCTCCACCGGCCTGGCGGATAACCGCCGCTCGGTGATGTCAAATTACGATATTGCCACCCTCTTCATCGAATCGGACATGATGGACCGTCGGGTGGTGTCGGAAGCGCAGTTGAAGAACCGAATTGACGCCTTTTTTGAGGGGTTGGCTTCCCGGAAGCATAAAGCGGCAATGGCCGGATAGCCGTAATCCGTGAACCGTTATCCGTAATCCGTGAACCGTTATCCGTAATCCGTTATCCGTAATCCGTGAACCGTAATCGGAATACGGAACACGGAACACGGAACACGGAATACGGAATACGGAATACGGAACACTGAATACGGAACACAAAAACGGAGGTAATTCACATGGCATACGCAGCCGGTGTGGACGTTGGTTCCACACAAACAAAAGCGGTCATCATCAACGAAGATGCAGAAATTATTGGTCGGGCCTTGACGGATACGGGAGCCAACGTGGTCTTAGCAGCCCAAAAAGCATACCAGATTGCGCTAGAGGATGGGGACCTGGAAGAGCGGGAAGTGGAGTATGTGATTGGGACGGGATACGGCCGTTACCGGGTCACATTCGGCAATACCCAGGTAACAGAAATTAGCTGCCATGCCCGCGGCGCAGCCCATATGTTCCCCGACACCCGCACCGTCCTGGACATGGGCGGGCAGGATACCAAAGCAATTCGTATCACCGATACGGGCGAAATCTTTGATTTTTGTATGAACGATAAATGCGCCGCCGGCACCGGCCGGTTCCTGGGGGCGGCCTCCTCTGCTCTGGAAATTCCGCTGCCCGAACTGGGATCAACCGCTTTGAAAGCAGAACGGCCGGTGCGGATCAGCACCACTTGCACCGTCTTTGCCGAATCGGAAGTCCTCTCCTGGCTGGGCAAAGGCAAAAAAATTGAAGACATCCTCTGGGGCGTCCACCAATCTATCGCTTCCCGCTCTATCGGCCTGCTGCGGCGGGTGGGAATTGAGGACGAGATCACCTTCACCGGAGGGGTCGCCAGAAACATCGGCATGATCAAAGCATTGGAAGAAGGCATGGGCAAAAAACTCAACGTAAGCGAAGAATCCCATTACATGGGCGCGTTAGGGGCGTCCCTGTTCGCGCTAGACCACATCCTGGCCAGCCGCGCCCCCTCATCAGATGTTGTGGAGGAATTAGCATGAACTACACAGCCGGAATTGACGTTGGCTCAACTTATACCAAAGCCGTGATCCTGGATGAAACGTACAACATTCTGGGACGAAGCATTACCAATACCGGTTTTAAGCTGGAAGAGGCCGCCGACCGCACCCTGGGTGAAGCCCTAAAAGCAGCCGGAATGAACCAAGCAGATATCAATTACATCGTTGCCACCGGATTCGGCCGTCACCAGGTATCTTTTCGGGATGCCAACGTGACCGATTTAACCGCCAGTTCTCATGGAGCCAGCCTGCTTTTCCCCAATACCCGCACCATTCTGGATGTCGGGGGACAAACGATGAAAGCGCTCCGCCTGGGTGACAACAAGATGGTTAAATCCTTCCGTCTAAACGACAAATGTGCGGCGGGAACCGGCGCTTTTTTGGAAAAAACCGCCCGCTATATGGGCTATTCCACCGAGGAAATCGGGCCGCTGGCGGCCACCTCTAAAGAAATCGTGCCCATTTCCGGCGTATGCGCCGTATTTGCCGAGTCGGAGGTGATTAACCACTTGTCTCAAGGCGCATCTCC
The DNA here is from genome assembly GCA_024275635.1 of Chloroflexota bacterium. Taxonomy (GTDB): domain Bacteria; phylum Chloroflexota; class Anaerolineae; order Promineifilales; family Promineifilaceae; genus JACKCC01. The sequence goes on from JAJRYT010000009.1 coordinate 8,842, forward strand.
GGCCGACATCATGCATGGCGCCATTGATTCGTTGGTTGGCCGCTCCATGCAATTGATGAAACGGGTTCGTATGCAGCCGGAATTCACCCTCATCGGCGGCATCCTCCGCTTTGAATCGATGGCTCGGGTCATCCGGGAATATCTGAAGTCGGATGTGAACGTGCCAGAAGGGGATATGGTCCAGTTTACCACCGCTTTGGGTGCGGCCGTTTTGGGTCACCGGCGGCTGGAAAAATTACGACACGAGGGAGCGTTGGCAAAGGTATAGTCACATGCCCGATTTCAAGCCTGAACATGCGGCGGGGGACGATTGTCACGCCCCAAAGGCCGGCCGGATTGAGATACCGATATTACCTGATCTCAATTTCACGCCTGACCCCAGCCTGGCTGAGCAGGGGTGGGAACGGCGCTTCATGGCCGATCCGCGGCAGGTAGAGGAGGCCACTCGCCTTTACACCGAATTAGGGTTTGAAGTCCGCATGGAAACGATTGATCCGTCTGAATTGAATGAGATATGCGGCAGCTGCCGTCTGGCGACCTGCCGCGCGTATGTGACGCTGTACACGAGAAAACGGCCGTAAACCCCATGCCTAACCGAGGTCTGCAAACATTCGCCGATTTGAATAGAACCGCCACCGAATCGCCGCCGGTTCGCACTCAGTTCCTCATCTTCACCCTGTTCGGCGATTATGTTATGGCCCGCGGCGGCAAAATCTGGACCAGCCACCTGCTCGAACTGATGGAACTGCTGGACGTGGGTGAGCGGGCAGTGCGGTCGGCGCTGTCGCGCATGACGCGGCGAAAATGGCTCGAATCCACCCGTCGGGGACGGCACAGTCAATACTCATTGACTGCCAAAGGGCGGGCGCTGTTGGAAGAGGGAGCGCAGCGGATTTTTGAACCGATTTATACTGATTGGGATGGCCGTTGGCAAATCGTCCTCTACTCCCTCCCCGAACGCAAACGATCCGCCCGACACGCTCTACGCACCCACCTCACCTGGCTCGGCTTTGGCCGGTTGGCCTCCGGCGCCTGGATTTCCCCCCACAACCGTGTGGCCGAAATGGAAAATACCTTCCGAGAACTAGGGATCGAAACCAACGCCCAAATGTTTTGCGGTCACTATGTCGGGCCAGCCTCCGCCAAAGCGTTTATTCAACAATGCTGGGATATGGACGATCTGACCAACCATTACCAAGATTTCATAAACCGGTATGCCCAGGAATACGAAGAGTGCTGTGACCAACACCAGCGGCAGCAGGTGCTTGACCCCAAATTTTGTTTCACCCGCCGCTTCTGGCTGACCCATGAGTTTCAAGCCCTACCGCTGAAAGACCCCAACCTGCCGCCAAACCTTCTACCAGCTGATTGGATCGGATTTACCGCCCGTGAGTTGTTTGCTAATTACCGTGACCTGCTGGGAACTTATGCGGATCAATTTGTGAATCGGGTGGTGAATCAGGAAGTGTGAAGTGACTAAAGTTCAAAGTGACTAAAGTTCAAAGTGACTAAAGTTCAAAGTGACTAAAGCCGCCAGCCGGCACACCTGAATAAGGGGAGAATATATTTATGGACGTACTGACTGACCGAAAAACTGATTTTGAAGAAATTTTTTACGAAAAGAAAAACTGGGTGGCCCGTATCACCATTAATCGGCCGTTCAACTACAACGCCTACAGCACCAACTGCCTGGAAGAGTTGGCGACCGCCTTTCGCCAGGCCAGTTTTGATGATGAGGTAGCCGTCATCGTCTACACCGGAGCCGGCGACCGCGCCTTCTGCACCGGCGGCGACGTGAAGGAGTACCAGGAACGGTACACCCGCTCGCCCCACGATTATTGGAAATACATGAAACTGTTCGGCGCGTACATCGAAAGCATCGTCAACACCGGCAAACCGGTCATCGCCCGGCTGAACGGGATGGCGGTCGGCGGCGGCAATGAATCGCAAATGGCCTGCGACCTGGCCATCATCGCCGAACACGCCTGGATTGGTCAGGTAGGCAGCGGCGTGGGCAGCGTGGCCGCCGGCGGCGCCACCCAATGGCTGCCCATCACCGTCGGCGACCGGCGGGCGCGCTACATTTTGATGACCAACCGCCGCATCCCCGCTTACCAGGCGCTCGACTGGGGGCTGGTAAACGAAGTCGTGCCCTCGGTTAAAAAAGATGGCGAATTCATCGTCAAAGCCACGCCAGAGCAGATCAAGCTGGCGCAGAAAGGCAAAGAAGGTTACAGCATCGACCTGTCAATGCTGGACGAGGCCACTGAGAAACTGGCCCAGGAGTTGGTGGATAAATTCGCCGAATGTATCCGTTATACGAAAGAGCAGACAAATTTCTGGAAGAACCTGGCCTGGCATAACACCATCGGCCACGCCCGCGATTGGCTCTCCATCCATTACAGTTCGTGGGAACCGATGGAGGGGATGTCGGCGTTTGTGGAGAAACGGCCGCCCAACTACCGCCTGCTGCGCCAACGCGCCGCCGAGGGCAAGAGCAGCGAGTTCATCTGGGGGCCGTACACCCAAACCTGCCCCAACTGCGACGCGAAAAACATTCCAGAGTATTTTGAGTTTTGCGGAGCCTGCGGAGCCGAATTGAACGGGAAGGGATAGATGGCCGAGCCTTTTGTTTTGATTGACATTCAAGACGGGGTAGCGACGATGACGTTGAACCGGCCGCCGGTCAACGTCATCCACATCCCCATGCTGGCGCAGATGGCGGCGGCGCTGGCTGAACTGGCGGCGGACACGGCCGTGCGCGCGCTCATCCTGCGCGCCGAAGGCAAAATGTTCTCCGCCGGGGTGGACGTAGCCGACCACACGCCGGATAAGGTAGGGGAGATGATCCCGCTGTTTGACCAGGTGTGTACCGCTCTGGCCGACTTTCCCGCGCCGACGATTGCCGCCGTTCAGGGGCACGCGCTCGGCGGCGGCTGCGAGCTGGTCATCTGCTGCGACCTGGCCGTGTTGGCGGAAAGGGCCAAGATCGGCCAGCCGGAAATTCAACTGGCGGCCATCGCCCCCATCGCCGCCCTGCGCCTGCCCACCCTGGTGGGCTACCGGGCAGCGGCGGATTTGATGTTCAGCGGGCGCAATTTGACGGCCGTCGAAGCCCTGAACGTGGGCTTGATCAACGCCGTCGTCCCTGCCGACGAGGTGGCTGATTGGGCGCAGATGAAGGCGGCGGCGCTGGCCGGGTTGAGCCGGGCGGCGATGATCATGTGTAAACGCGCGTTGGGAAGGGGATACGGCCGTTGGGCCAACGCCCTGCCCGAAATGGAACGGATGTACCTGGACGAGTTGATGGCCACCGCCGACGCCGAAGAAGGGCTGGCGGCGTTTATGGAAAAACGACGACCGGTGTGGAAGCATCGGTGAACCGTAATCCGTAGTCCGTGAACCGTTATCCGTGAACCGTTATCCGTGAACCGTTATCCGTAATCCGTAAACGGAACACGGAACACGGAACACGGAACACGGAACACGGAATACGGAATACGGAACACGGAACACGAACCAGGAGGAGCAATGCAAGATTCACGTGGATTAACCTTTGACGAATTTAACGTCGGCGACCGTTACGAGTCCCAGGGGCGCACCATCACCGAAGCGGACGTGGTCGCCTTTGCCGGACTGTCCGGCGACTTCAACCCGCTGCACACCAACGCCACTTTTGCCGCCACCACCCCCTTTGGCGAACGCATCGCTCACGGCATGTTGGTGATGGCGATTGCCACCGGCATGGCTAACTGGACGGGCATTTTTGAGGGGACGACGCTGGCCCTGATGGAGCAGGTCATCCGCTACCGGGGCGCGGTCAAGTTTGGCGACACCGTTCACTTGCAGTTAGAAGTTCTGGAAAAGAAGGAATCTTCTAAACCGAACAAAGGCGTGGTCAAGTTCGCCGCCCGCATGTTGAACCAGGATGGCGGGTTGGTGGTGGACAGCGTGTGGACGTTGTTGATGAAGAGAAAAGAATTATGAATTATGAATTATGAATTATGAATTATGAATGGAAGATCATTCACAATTCACAATTTTCGGAGGGAAATGATGTTACTGGAAAATAAAGTTGCTTTAATTACCGGCGCGGGACAGGGGATTGGCCGGGCGACGGCCGTTCGTTTTGCCGCTGAAGGCGCGAAACTGGTCATTTCGGACGTGGACGAGGCGGCGCTGGCGGAGACGAAGGCGGCCTGCGGCGACGCTGAGGTGGCTGTGGTCGTCGGCAGTGTGGCCGCCCGTGACGACGTGCAAAAGATGGTAAATGCAGCGGTGGATGGGTACGGCCGTCTCGACGTCCTCATCAACAACGCCGGCATCACCCGCGACGGCCTTACTACCCGTATCAAAGAGGGCGAAGTCCGGTTCATGTCCGACGAGAAGTGGGACGCCGTGCTGGAAGTGAATTTGAAAGGGACGTGGCTCTGCTGCCAGGCGGCGGCCGTGCCCATGATCAAGCAGAAATACGGCCGTATCGTCAACACCGCCTCCGTCGCCGCCCTGGGCAACGTCGGCCAGGCCAACTACGCCGCCTCCAAAGCGGGCGTCATCGGCGTCACCAAAACGCTGGCGCTGGAATGGGCGCGGTACAATATCGCCGTCAACTGCATCGCCCCCGGCGGCGTCAAGACCCGCATGACCGCCGCCATCCCCGAAAAAGTGATGGCCGGCCTGCTGTCCCACATCCCCTTCCGCCGCATTGCCGAACCGGAAGAGATCGCCGCCGTCCACGCCTTCCTCGCCTCCGACGAAGCCTCCTACGTATCCGGGCAGGTTCTTTTCGTAGACGGCGCGTTGACGGCGGGCGCGTAACAAATTGTCAATTGACAATTGTCAATTAGCAATTGTCAATTTGGGAGACTGCAATGGCACTCGAAAAAACCTACATACCCTACGGCGGTTACTGGAGCACCCCGTTCGTCAAATGGCAGGGTAGTTTCGCCGGGCTGCACCCGGTTAAATTCGCCGCCGAAATCACGCAGCAGGCGCTAGCCGAGCGGAAAATCGCCCCGGAAACCTTCACCGGTCTCTACTTCGGCATGACGGTTCCGGCCAAACATTCCTTCTACGGCGCGCCCTGGCTGGCGGGGATGATCGGCGCGGGAGAAATCACCGGCCCCACCTTTTCCCAGGCGTGCGCCACCTCGGCCCGCGTTGTCGGCAGCGCGGCCTATGCGGTGGAATCGGGCGACGAAAGCGCGATTTTATGCCTCACGGCCGATCGCACCTCTAACGGCCCCCACCTGCTTTACCCCAACCCGCTGGCCCCCGGCGGCCGCGGTGACAGCGAGGATTGGGTGTGGGACAATTTCAATCGGGACCCGCTGGGGAAAAACAGCATGCTGCAAACGGCCGAAAACGTCGCCAAAGAGCACAACATCTCCACCGAGGAGCAGCATCAAGCCGTCCTCATCCGCCACACCCAGTACCAGCAGGCATTGGCCAACGACGCCGCTTTCCACAAACGGTACATGGTCACGCCGGTGGCGGTGAAGCCGAACGGCCGTAAAGTGATCGCCACCGTCAGCGACGACGAGGGCATCTTCCCCACCACCGCCGAGGGGCTGGCCCGGCTGCGGCCGGTCATGCCCAACGGAACCGTCACCTTTGGCGGCCAGACTTTCCCCGCCGACGGCAACGCCGGCATGATCGTCACCAGTCGGGAAAAGGCGCGGGAATTGAGCCGGAACCCGGCCATCGAAATCAAACTGCTCGCCTTCGCCGAAGGGCGGGCGAAGCCGGGGTTCATGCCCGCGGCCAACGGCCCGGCCGTCCGCCGCGTGCTGGAGCGGGCCGGCGTGGCTCTGGCCGACGTCAAAGCGATCAAGACCCACAACCCCTTCGCCGTCAACGACTGCTTCTTGAGCAAAGAGCTGGGCGTCCCGCTGGAAGGGATGAACAACTACGGCTCCTCGCTCATCTGGGGCCATCCCCAGGGGCCGACGGGGATGCGGCTGATCATGGAGTTGATTGAGGAGTTGGTGGAATTGGGCGGCGGCTACGGCCTCTTCACCGGCTGCGCCGCCGGCGACACGGCCGCCGCTGTTGTCCTGGAGGTAATTTAGTAATTAGTAATTAGTAATTAGTAATTAGTAATTAGTAATTAGTAATTCGAAGTGGCAAACTCCGCACCTTAGCTCGACTTTGTACAAAATTCGAAATCAGAAATATTTCCAGATAATTTTGTAACCAGAGTGAGAATCTGATTTTAGTCAATGCAACTTTACTCGAGTACGAATATTTGAACATCGCATAAAAAGAGTGACATGCAA
>JAJRYT010000164.1 GCA_024275635.1 Chloroflexota bacterium
ACGCTGGAACTGGGCAATAAATCGGCCAATATCATCTTCCCCGATGCGGATTTAGAGGCCGCGATTCCGGGCGCGTTTAAGGCGGCCTTTGGCGATACCGGCCAGAGCTGTGTCGCTGGGGCGCGCTTGTTTGTGCATGAGTCAGTTTACGAAACGGCCGTTACCCAGTTAGTCGAGATGGCCAAAGCAGCCAAAGTCGGCCCGGCCCTGCACCCGGAAACTAAATTCGGTCCCCTCATTGACCCATATCAGATGGAGCGCGTGCTAAATTACATCCAAAGCGGCCGCGACCAGGGCGCAGAGCTGCGCTGCGGCGGCCAGCGGCTAACGACAGGCGACCTGGGACAGGGTTATTTTATCGCCCCCACTATTTTTACCGGGGTTAAGGATGAGATGACGATTGCCTGCGAGGAGATTTTTGGACCGGTCTTAACGATTTTTAGCTTTAAGACGGAAGCCGAAGTCATCGCTCGCGCCAACAGCACCCAGTATGGGCTGGCGGCGGGGGTGTGGACGCGCGACGTGGCGCGGGCGCACCGCGTAGCAGCCAAACTAAAAACCGGCGTCGTCTGGGTAAATACCTACGATATGTTCGACGCGGCGGCCCCGTTTGGCGGCTTCAAGGGCAGCGGCTTTGGTCGGGATAACGGCCGTGAAGTGATTGACGCTTACACCGAAGTGAAGGCGGTCTGGATTGATACCGCATGAACAACTTTACCTTTCATCTCTCCACAAAAATCATCTTCGGCCAACCGGCGCGGACAGCGCTGCCCGCTGAATTGGCCGCGCTGGATGCCAAAAGGGTGTTCCTGGTCAGCGATGCGGGTCTGGCGGAGCTTGGCTTGGTGGGCCAGATTCAGGCAGCTGTGCAGGATGCGGGGGTAGATGTGGCGGTGTTTACGGCCGTTCCCACCAACCCCACTACCAACCAGGTCAGCGCCGGACTGGCCCTGGCCCGCGAACATAAAGCCAACGCCCTCATCGCCCTCGGCGGCGGCAGCCCCATAGACGTCGCCAAAGGGATCGCCCTGCTCCTGGCCAACGGCGGCAGTTATGCCGACTACCAATGGGGCGGCAAAGCCATTGCGCAGCGCAGTTGGCCGCTGCTGGCCATGCCCACCACCGCCGGAACCGGCAGCGAAGTCAGCAAAGTGGCCGTCATTTCCGACCCCGACAATCCTTTCAAAAAAGGGGTTCTCAGCCCGCTGATGTTCCCCCACGTCGCCATTGTGGACCCGGAATTGACGCGCGAGCTGCCACCGCCGTTAACGGCCGCGACCGGCATGGACGCCTTCATCCACGCCCTGGAAGCGTTCGTCGGCCAACGCGCCAACCCCTTCACCGACCAACTGGCGCAGGCGGCGCTGAAAACAGCCTGGACATACCTGCCCCGCGCCACAGCCAACGGCGACGACATGGCTGCCCGCGAACAGATGATGCTGGCTGCCTTGTGGGGCGGCATGGCGATGGACCACGCCGGGCTGGGCCTCGTTCACGCCCTTTCCGGGCCGCTGACCAGCCGCCTGCACCTGCATCACGGTCTGGCCAACGCCATCATCCTGCCCCATGTCGTGCGCTTCAATCTCCCGGCCATCCCCAACGAGCGGCGGCGTTTTTTGAACCAGCTTTTCGGTCTGCCCGCGGCCGCCAACGACGACACAGTCGTGGCGACCCTGCAGCAGTTTGTTCGTGATCTGGGCTTGCCCGCATCTTTACGTGAGTTGGATTTGTCGCTGGACAACGTGGATTGGGAGGCGATAGCGGAAGAAACGACGCGCATGGTATTGATTCACAACAACCCGCGCCCGGCAACCCAAAAGGAGTGCCGCGAGCTTCTGGAGCAAATGCTATGAATCCGATGAAAAAACACGGAGACACAGAGAACACCGAGGAATTTACCAGAGAGACTCCGTGCTCTCTGTGTCTCCGTGGTGACTTTTTTCCATGAGCGTCATAACCGATCATACGATTGCCAACTTTGTCGAAGAGGTCAGCCAACAGCAGCACGCGATGGCCGGAGCAGTGATCGCACTTTCGGCCGCGCAGGCCGCTGCTTTGGGGCAGGCGTGCCTGCAAATCAGCCGGGAGGCGCTGGCCTTGAGCGACGACGCCGTTCAGGAACAAATTGAGCGCCTGGCTGCCATCAAGGACGATCTGCTTGGCTGGTGCGACCGGGACGCGGAGGCCATCGCCGAGTATGTGGCCCTGCGCGAGGCGGGCCAGACGCTGGCGGGACAGCGGCTGTTGTGCAATGCGCCAGCGGATGTGAGCCGTCTTTCGATTGAGGCGGCGCGTATTTTGCAGGATTTTCGGCCGTTGGTCAGCGAACGGGTGCAGGATGATATGGAAATGAGTATCAACTTGTTGGCAGGCACGGCACAGACAGCGCTGCTGTTATTGGACAGCAATTTGCGGATTTGGGAGGGGGAACGGCCGTTGCTGGCTAAATTTGAACCAGTTTTGACCGATTTGATAATGGCAATTGATGACCTGGCTCCGGTTAAACGCATTCGTCCAACTGCGGAGATTAGAGATTAGAGACTGGCAAAATCTCCAATCTCCAGTCTCCAGGAAACAAAATGAAACGATACAAAACCATTTTCACCACCGAGCGCGGCCAGCGACACCAGCAGGCCGCATTAGATGCCGCTCCGGAGATACTCGACATCACCATGCTGCGCCAGCCGGACCGGGATACCCTGCGTTCCCATCTGGAGGAGGCCGATTACCTCATTTCCGAGCGGGCAGGTGCAATTGATGCCGAGTTAATCCAGGCTGCGCCCAATCTGAAGCTGATTTTACGGCTGGGGTCGCAGACCTATGACATTGACGTAAGCGCAGCGAAAGCCGCCGGTATCGCTGTTTGTCACTGGCCGGTCGTCACCGTCATCCGCGTAGCTGAACATATGGTTTTGCAGCTGCTGGCCCTTAGCAAAAAGCTGCGCCAATCGGAGGCCATCGCTCTGGCTGCCAGCGCCGAATGGGGCGAAAGCAAGCGCACCGACGAAGACACGTTCGCCTACAACTGGTCGCAGCGGGAGAACGTGGAAGGGTTGTGGGGGCGCACCATCGGCATCCTGGGATTGGGCGAAATTGGAGCAGAACTGGCGCGGCGGCTGCAAGGTTGGGGCTGCACACTCCTCTATCACAAACGCCGCCGCCTGCCGGAGCGGGTGGAGGCGGAATTGGGACTAACCTATGCGGATAGGGAAATGCTGCTGGCCCAAAGCGATTACGTTGCTAATCTGCTGCCTTATTTTGCCAGCACCAATATGCTGCTGGACACAGACACATTTGCCCAAATGAAAGAGGGGGCGTGCCTGGCAAGCTGCGGCAGCGGCAGCGTTGTTGATGAAGCGGCGCTGGCAGAGGCGATCAAGAGCGGCAAGTTGGGCGGCGCAGCGCTGGATACGTTTGAGTGGGAGCCGATCCGAGCGGATAACCCGCTCATCGATCTGGCCCAGGCTGGATACAATGTACTGCTCACGCCGCATATCGCCGCCGGGTCTTTAGCGGCCGCTGGTCAGGCGCGAGCCAATGATTATGTCAATATTATCAACCATATTAACGGCGTGCCGTTAATATATCGCGCGGCTTGAAGACCGTTATCCGTCATCCGTATTCCGTATTCCGTATTCCGTATTCGGTTCACGGATTACGGTTCACGGATTACGGTTCACGGATTACGGTTCACGGATTACGGTTCACGGATTACGGTTCACGGATTACGGTTCACGGATTATGGTTCACGGATTACGGTTCACGGATTACGGTTCACGGATTACGGTTCACGGATTACGGATAACGAAAGGGAGGAATTGGTGCGTTCGATTTTGATTGAAAACGGTTCCGTTGTGACCGTTGATGATGAACAACAGGTTTATCGTCAGGGGTATATTTTTATTGAGGATGATGTGATCACGGCCGTTGCCCCCGGTTCCCCTCCATCCCCAATGCAAAAAGCGGATACGGTCATTGATGCCAACTTGATGGCTGTAATGCCGGGGATGGTCAATGCCCATACCCATCTCTTCCAGACCTTTATTCGCGGCCTGGCGGATGATAAACCGCTGCTGGATTGGTTGATGACGGCTATCTGGCCGGTGGCACAGTGTCTGACGGAGGAAGATGCTTATGTGGCGGCCATGGTGGGGATGTTGGAAAACATTCGCGGCGGCGCGACCTCGGTGATTGACCATCAATATATCCACACGGAGCCGGGCAACGATGATGGCGTCTGCCGCGCTGCCGATGAAGCAGGGCTGCGCTTTTTGCTGGCACGGGGCTGGGCGGATATGGATTACCACCCGGCGTTTATGGAATCGCAGGAGCAGATTGTCAGTGAGACGATCCGGCTGCGGGAGAAGTGGGAGGTGAAGGAGAACGGCCGTATCCGCGTCGAATTTGGCCCGCTCATCCCCTGGGGCTGCACTGATGATACCATGTGCCGCACCCACAACATCTCCCAAGATTGGGGGGCCGGTACCCACATCCACGTCGCCGAAACCTCTACCGAAGTGGAGATGAACCTGAAGAAAAGGGGCAGCCGTCACATCGAATGGTTGGCCGACATCGGCGTGCTTGGCCCGCAGATGCAGCTCGTTCACAGCATCTGGCTGGACGACGATGAGCTTGATCTCATCGCCAAACACAGGGCCATCGTTGTGCATTGTCCGGTCAGCAACATGTATCTGGCGTCCGGCGTGGCCCGCGTGCCGGAGATGCGTCAGCGGGGGATTACGGTGGCCTTGGGAACGGACGGTCCCGGCAGCAACAACAGCCAGGATATGATGGAACTGCTGAAAACGACGGCGCTGCTGCACAAGGTTCACACGCTCAATGCGACGGTCTTGCTGCCGGAAGATGTGTTGTGGATGGCCTGTCGCGGCGGCGCGGCCGCGTTTGGACAGCCGGAACACATTGGCTCGCTGGAGCCGGGCAAGAAGGCGGATGTAGTTCTGGTTGACCTGGATACGCCGCTGGCGATGCCGGTGCATCGGATTCCATCGGCGCTGGTTTATAACGCTTCTGTGCGGGATGTAGATACGGTGATTGTAGACGGCCGTGTCCTCATGCAAAACAAGGAAATCCTGTTCCTGGACGAGAAAGCGCTTCTGGCGCGGGCGCGGCAAACCTGCGCCAATCTTTTTGAGCGAGTGGGGGCTATGGTGGAGGCCACCCGGTCGTGAACAATGGGGCGGCGAATAACGCTCTGTAAACGGGGCTGGCGGCAAGTGGGCTTCACCCGCCGTCGTTTGGTAGCCCATTGCTTTAGCACCGGGCGAGGAAGGGTAAATGGATCCAAAAAGCAAAACTGCGCTTGTTACCGGCGGAGCGGTGCGAGTAGGTAAGGCGATTACATTGGCGCTGGCGCAGGCGGGGGCGAATGTGGTTATCAATTACAACAGTTCAGCGGCGGCGGCAGAGGAAACGGCCGTACAAGCCCAAACATTCGGCGCCGACGCATTAGCCATACAAGCCAACATCGGCGACTCCCAACAGGTAAAAGCAATGGTTGCCGCCGCCCAGTCCGAATTTGGCAGCGTGGATATTTTGGTGAATAGCGCCTCCCTGTGGCAGCAAACTCCCTTCCCTACCAACGATTTAGATGGCTGGCATCGTGTTACTAACATTTTGATCAACGGCGCATTTTATTGTGCCAACGCCGTCGCGCCGCTTATGCTGGCCAAAGGGGAAGGGGCCATTGTCAACATTATTGACCTCTCAGCATACGAACCCTGGCCCAACTTCATCGCTCACAGCGTGGGCAAGGCGGCGCTGCTAGCGTTGAGCCGCCAACTGGCGCTGGAACTGGCCCCGGCGGTGCGCGTCAACGCCGTCGCCCCTGGCCCAGTGCTGCCCCCGCCCGATTTCGACGAGGAAATGATTGCTCGCATTGCAGGAAAAACGCTGCTCGACCGTTGGGGAACCCCTGAAGATATTGCTGAAGCGGTACTGTTTTTTGTAAAAGCAGATTACGTAACCGGGGAAGCGTTGGCCGTAGACGGCGGTCAGCGTTTCGGCCATCGAAAGCATGAGCACGGCTAATGGATGCACTCCTGGGTTTAGATGTTGGGACGACAACGACGAAGGCGGTGATGTTTGATCTGACCGGCGCTGAACTGGCGCGGACCGCTTCGCCGCCGTATCGTCATCATTCGCCGCGGCCGGGATGGGTAGAACAAGACCCGGAGGAAGTATGGCAAGCAGTGGTTACGGCCGTTCGCCATGTCATGTCCCAGGTTAGCAAAACGGTTACTGTACGGGCGTTGAGCATGGCCGCCCAAAGCGGATCGCTGCTGCCTGCGAATGCCAACGGGGAACCGGTTCACCCGATTATCACGTGGATGGACGGCCGTACCGAACAACTCGTCCGGCAGTGGCGGGATGAAGGCGTGCAGGATCAAGTCAGACCGATCAGCGGCTGGTCACTCTATCCGGGGTTGTGCCTACCCGCCATCGCCTGGTTATGCCAACACGATCCCGATACCTTTGCCGCCGCTCGCCGCTACTTCTCCGTCAATGATTTCATTACCTATCGGCTGACGGGGCGATTTGCTACCAACCCGTCCAACGGCGGCGGAATGCAGTTGGTGGACATACACAGCGGCCAATGGAGCGGTGAATTGTGTGCGCTGGCCGGAATTTCACCTGTGCAATTGTCGCCGATTCTGCCCACCGGGGCGGTCATCGGCAAGATTTTGCCGGAAGTGCGCCGCGCCACTGGTCTTTCCGATGGGGCGGTGTTAGTGAACGGCGGCCATGACCAGGGCTGTACGGCGTTGGCGTTGGGCGTCAATGCACCGGGCAAGCTGCTGTTGGCCTGCGGCACGGCCTGGGTCGTCACCGGCGTGATGGCGTCGCTGGAGATGGATCGCGCGCCTGCTGTGTTAGATTGGAATTTCCATCCGCTGGCTGGTCGCTACACCATTTCTCAATCACTTGGCGGGTTGGGCGCGTCGCTGGAATGGTGGCTCAATCAGGCGTGGCGCGGCGTAGATGGGCCATCGTCGCGGCAGGTGATGTTTGCCGCGCTGGACGCTGAATTGGCGCAGACGGAACCGGACGGCCGTTTATTGTTCCTTCCCCTCACCGGCGGCCATGACGACCCGGCCACGACGCAGCGCGGCGGGTTTGTGGGCTTGCAAATCAGCCATAGCCGGGCCAACATGGCGCGGGCGATTTTGGAGAGCGCGGCCTTTGAACTACGCTGGGCGCTAGACCCAATCCGGAAAGCGGGTTTGCCGATTGAACGGCTGTGGATGGTAGGCGGCGCGGCGCAAAGCCCGCACTGGCCCCGGATTTTAGCGGATGTGACCGGGATTCCCATTCGGCTGCCGCAGTATGATAATTGGCCGGCGTTGGGAACGGCCGTGCTTGCCGGCGTTGGCATTGGGGCCTTTGAAGATATTGAAGATGGTCTGACCCGCTTCCAAAAACCGGCGCGAGATGTGCTGCCGGATGCGAGGATGCAAACGCGGTATGAGGCAATGTTTGAACGGTATCAAACGGAGAACAATTAGTTTTTGAATGGTTAATGGGGGGACTTGATGGCAAAGGGTGATGATATTGAGGAACGCTTGATAGATTTTGCGGTTCGGGTTATTCGGGTATGCGAAGCATTACCGCAAACAGTAGTAGGAAGGCATGTTCGAGGGCAGCTTGTGCGGAGTGGCACATCGCCTGCTCCGAATTATGCCGAAGCGCGCGGTGCAGAGAGCGGCAAGGATTTTGTTCATAAGCTTAAAATTGTGTTGAAAGAACTGAACGAGTCACGTGTATGGCTTAAAATCGCTGTTCGTGCCGAAATGCTGCCGGGCGAACGGCTGTACAATTTATTAGATGAATGCGATCAGCTTTGCCGCATCATGAGCCAAAGCATCCAGACTGCAAAGCAAAACAGCAGGAATAATGGTTAATTGATGAATGGGTGAATTAATAAATGGTTAATGGAGAGTTTCGTTAACCATTCGCCAATTCATCAATTCGCAAATTAATTATTTTCTTCAAAGAGGATTTTATGACAAACCCAATCGTAGCAATCACCATCGGACAAGCGCACTACCAACGCATGTTTAGCCAAGAAGCATGGGACGCGCTGGCATAATTCGCCACCATTATCCATCATAAAGGACAAGAACCAACTACTAAAGAAGAACTTATCACCCTGATTCCAGAGGCCGACGCCATCATCACCTCGTGGGGCGTGGCGCAGCTAGACGCGGATGTGATGGCCGCCGCGCCCCGTTTGCGAGCAATGGCCCACATGGGCAGCAGCGTCAAACGGTTCGTCTCCGACGCCTTTTGGGCGCGGGGAATACACCTGACCAGCGCCGGCATCACCCTGGCGCGGGATGTGGCCGAGACGACATTGGGGCTGATGATCGTCGGCCAAAAACGCATCTGGCCGTTGGGCCAGCATGTGCGCGACGGCGGCTGGCGCGATTCGCCCGCCTGGGACAAATGGTTCTCGCGCGAGTTGTTCCGCAGGGAGGTGGGCATTATCGGGGCCAGCAATGTGGGGCGGCACGTCATCGAACTGCTCAAACCATTTGACGCGACGATTTTGCTTTACGACCCGTTTGTCTCCGAAGAGGAAGCGGCCGCATTAGGTGTAGTTAAACTGGAATTGCATGAACTGCTGCGCCGGGCTGATGTGGTATCGTTGCACGCCCCGGCCAATGAACACACCTGCCACATGCTCGACGCGGAGGGGCTGGCCTTGATGAAGGATGATGCGCTGCTCATCAACACGGCGCGGGGGTCGCTGATTGAGGAGGCGGCGCTGGTGGAGGCGTTGGGCAACGGCCGTTTTTTCGCCTTCCTTGATGTGACTGACCCTGAACCCCCCGCCGCCGACAGCCCCTTACGCACATTGCCCAATGTCGTTGTCACGCCGCACATTGCGGGCTGCATTGAAAATTGCAACCGCATGGGCGAGTTGGCGGTGGAAGAATTACGTCGTTTCTTTGCCGGGGAAACGGCCGTTTACCAGATTACGCCGGAATTGTTTGATAGAATTTCTTGATGGGGGATCAGGGATTGAGGTTAACACGCCGATCCCTAATCCCCCATCCCCCATAAAGGATAAAAAATGTCTACCACACGACGTTTGAACCGAATATTCCGCCCGAATGGGCGCGCTTTAATTGTTGCCTTTGACCACGGAATGATAGACGGGCCGGCCAAAGGGATGGAACGGCCCGCAGCCACGCTGCAAAAAATCGTAGCCGGCGGCGCGGATGCCATTTTGACCTCCTACGGTACGGCCACTCGCTTTGCCAAAGAGATCGCCTCGCTGGGACTGATTCTGCGGCTGGACGGCGGCGGCACCAAGCTGGGCAATATGGGCCAGGGCGGTCTGTTCTACACCATTGACGATGCTCTTCGCATAGGGGTTGATGCCGTCGCCGTTTCCGCTTTCCCCGGCGCTCCCGATGAAGCAGATTCGTTGGGGCGTCTGGCCGAGGTCATCGGCAATGCCCACGCCTGGGGCATCCCCGTCATGGGGGAGATGGTTCCCGGCGGCTTTGACAGCCCGGCAGAAATGCGCACGGCCGAAAGCGTGGCCATCGCCGCTCGTGTGGGGGCGGAATTGGGTGCGGATTGGATGAAAATCCCCTATGCGGACGGATTTGAGCAGGTCACAGCCGGCTGCTACGTCCCGGCGGTCATTTTAGGCGGCGCCAAGAAGGGCAGCGAGCGCGCCATGTTGGAAAAAATTCGGGCGGCGCTGGATATGGGCGCGGCGGGCGTGGCCATTGGCCGTAACATTTTCCAGGCCGATGATCCGCAGGCGATGACGGCAGCAGTGGTGGCGCTGATTCATCAGAATGCTTCGATTGATAAGGCGATGGAGATTTTGAACACGAGAAAATAGAGGTTAAGGGGTGGGAGGCTGGAGATTGACCCGGTTTCTAGTCCTCTATCCCCGAAACCAGGAGATCGCAGATGAAACGATTTGTAGACCAGGTTGTTGTGATTACCGGCGCGGCTCACGGGATTGGGGAGGCGTGTGCGCTTCGGTTTGCGGAAGAAGGCGCGGCCGTGGCTTGTCTGGATTTGGCAGAGGAGGCGAATGAGGGGACGGCCGTTTCCTGCCGTAACGTCGGCGTGGAAGCATTGGCTGTGATGTGTGATGTGACAGATGATAAGGGTGTGAAAACGGCCGTTTCCACCGTTCTGAAAAAATGGGGTCGCATTGATACTCTGGTCGCTTCGGCCGGCATCTACACCGGCTCGCCGCTGACAGACGTATCACGCCGTCAGTGGCAGCGCACTCTGGACGTTAATCTCACCGGCGTTTTCCTCACCAATCAAGCCGTCGCGCCGGTGATGATGGCGCAGCACAGCGGCAGCATCATCAACCTGTCATCAATGGCAGGCAAAACAAGCTGGCCCGCCTCCGCCGAATATTCTGCCTCTAAGAGCGGCGTCATCGGGTTGACCCGCTCGGTGGCGATGGAATTGGCTCCCTACGGCGCAACGGCCAACGCCGTTTGCCCCGGCAACACGTTAACGGACATGGTGCGCGGTGTGGCGGGCAGAGTGGGCGCGTTGGACGGTATGACGGGCGAGGAATGGCTGCAAATGCGCGCCAATGATTGCCCCATGAAGCGGCTGGCAGAGCCGTGGGAAATCGCAGGCGTGATTGCGTTTTTGGCGTCGGCAGATTCCCGCTATCTCACCGGACAGGCAATTGAGGTGGATGGCGGAATGATTATGTCGTGATGGAATACACAGGCTACCTCGACTTCTGGTTTACTGACCGCCCCATTGTGGAGCGAATTGCGCCGTTTACCGCGCTGGGTGTTCGCAACTTGAATGTCTTTTTTTGGCGGCAGGCGCCGCTGGCAGAGTTGGCGGCTGAGTGCCGACGGCACGGGGCGCGGTTATACTCGACGTTTGACGGCGAGATGGGGTCTCTGGCCGATCCGGGCGACAATGAGATGACGCTTCGGACCTGGGCGGAAAGTTTGGAAATGGCGACCCGCTATAACATCCCCGTCCTCTACATCTTCTCCAACAGCTCCGAGATGGCAGGCGACACCCTGCACGTGCGCCGTCTATCCAACAACTACACCGAAGGGGAACAATACGCCAATTTGCTGGATCAGACGGAACGCATCCTGAAGCTGATTGAGCAAACTGATGTGGAAGTGCGAGTAGAATGCCTAAATCAGTTTGATTTTATTGGCAAAGTTTTGGTAGACAATCCACGTTTGGCGGCTGATTGGGTGCGGCGGATGGATCATCCGCAGTTTCGACTGACGTTTGACACGTATCATCAACAGCGCGGATCAGGTGAACTGCTGTGGAGTTTGGAGACTTATTTTGAGTGGATAACGGCCGTTCACATCGGCGATGTCCCCACCCGGCAAGAACCGGGAACAGGTGAAATCAACTTTGCCAACATTCGCGCTAAACTGCACGAACTGGGTTTTGATGGCGAAATCGGGCTGGAATTCTCGCCTTCCGCGACAGAAGCAGAAGCAATGGCGCGGACGCGGGCGATTTTCCCATTGGATTATCATGGTGTGTACGATGAGTGATACTGCCGACGTCATCATCGTGGGCGGCGGAGTGATTGGCGTCAGTATTGCCTATCATCTTGCCCGGCGGCAAGTTGGTCACATTGTGCTGTTGGAACGCGATTCGTTGGGCTGTGGCAGCACCGGCCGTTCGGTTGCCAGCATTGATGGGCTGACGCTCCAACCACGGGCAGCGGCGCTTTTTGCTCGCAGCGCCTCGTTTTTTGCTCATTGTGATGATTTGTTGGGCGCGCCTTGTGGTTTTGTGCAAACGGGTTCGATTGTGCTGGCCGGGCCAAAGCAGGAGGAGAGATTGGGAGCGGCCGTTTCCCGCATGCAGGCCGCCGGACTGGATGTACAATCCCTCAATCCAGATGAATTAGCTGCTTTGGAACCGAGGATGGTTCTCAATGGAGTGGCGTCGACCAGTTTTACGCCAGGAGCGGGCTACGCCGACCCGGTATTGACGACACAGGCGTTGGCCGGAGCCGCACGGCGGCTGGGCGTAGAAATTCAGCAAGGGCGCATGGTCACGGGCTTGCGGTGTGAAAGAGATCGGGTATCCGGCGTGGAAACGGCCGTTGGCCCCATCAGCGCTCCTATTACTATCGTTGCTTCTGGTCCCTGGAGTGGTGAATTGCTGCAAACCGCCGGCATCAAACTACCCCTGCAACCAGTGCGACACCCGGTGGTTTGTTTGCGCCGCCTGCCAGCGTTCGGCCCAGCCCATCACAGCTTGCTAGACCTGACGACAGGAATATACGGCCGTGCCGAAACCGGCGGCCTTACCCTGTTGGGATCCATCAACCCTGATGTCGGCTACGATCCCATCAAAGTCAATGACGGGGCAGGATATGTTCACGACGATTACATCTTCTGGACAATGGCGCGTTTGGTGCAGCGTTTCCCCATGTTGAAATCCAGCGAACTGCTTAAAGGATGGGCGGGAATCATGACAATTACCCCCGATTGGCAGCCTGTCATCGGCCGTTGGCCGAATATGCCAGGCTTGTATTGCGCTGCCGGTTTTAGCGGCCAGGGCTTTCAAATAAGTCCAGCCGTCGGCGATCTACTGTCCGGATCGATCACAGGGAGTACCCTCGCATCTGAGTTTCTCGCGTCATTCGCGCCAACCCGATTTGACGCCAAGCAGTTGTTGCGTATAAATCAAGAAGGTGAAATGTACGGCTTGTTAGGGTAATGGGCGAAAACTATAAATGGGGGTCACTGCAACATTTTTACTCCATGTGCGTTAGACATGAAACTTATTGTAACGTACAAAGATAGAGGCACAAAAGGAAAATATGAAAATCGGTGAACGCATTCGCGCGCGGCGTAAGGAACTGGGATTAAGTTTACGCGAACTCGGCGAACAGACAGGCGTCAGCGCTAGTTTTCTTAGTCAAGTTGAAAACGATCAGGTTTCTCCTTCGCTTAACTCCTTGCAAAGCATTGCCACGGCGCTCCAGGTGCCGATGTTCTATTTTCTGAATGATGCGCAGGGCGGGGAAATTGTGCGCGCCGACAAACGGCGTAAGCTCTATTTTGCTCATTCCAAAATCGGGTATGATTTGTTAACACCCGATTTTTCGCGGCAAATGATGGCCTTTCTCATCCATATGGAACCCCATGCTCGCCGGATTGCCATGCCGTTGGCTCGACCAACAGAACAGTGGATGCATGTGTCTCAAGGCCGCATAGAAATCAAGATAGGGGAAGAAACGCACACATTAGAGGCCGGGGACACCATCTACTATGATGGTGATTTACTACGTGAGTTCAGGTCTATTTGTGATGAGGAGTTGATCATTATCTGTTGTATCACACCACCTGTGTTATAAGATACTATTTGAAAATGGGGTTTGACTAGGATCGGAACCGAAAACGGCCACCTGTCATTGAAGTTTATTCGTCCATTGCTCGATGTGCAGTGGCATCTTCATCCACCCAATCTGCTTCTTCCCAAACCATATCTTTCCGACCACAGCAATTCCAATTCTGAAATCAGTGTAGAAAAAATGTCGTCTTGTGCTACCACTTTGGTTTTCCCTAAATCGGGATTGAAAATAGCGTCGAATTCGACGCTATTTTCAAAAATCAGGTCTTTGCCAACCTGATAGCATCATACCCAACAGGCAAACCCTTTGTGTCAATATAGGGTGGGACACTTTACACTCAGAAATTAGTGTAGTATCTGAGGGCGAAGGAGATCAAAATGACACCAAGACAAGAACAGATAATTAGTCAAAATGGGGCTGGAGAGACCGACCAACCAAACCCGGAAGCGCTGCCAAAGGCAAAACGACGCACCTTTACGGCCGGATACAAATCGCGGGCGCTGGAAGAAGCGGATAAATGTCGTCAGCAGCCAGGACAAATCGGCAGACTGCGCAGGCGAGAAAGTTTGTACTCGTCACATCTGACCACTTGGCGACGACAACGTGAAGCCGGCGAATTGGCTGGATTGACGCCGC
>JAJRYT010000010.1 GCA_024275635.1 Chloroflexota bacterium
AGCAGGAAAATGCAATTGACAAACAATATCGGCTGATTCATGGTGAAATGCGTTCGTTGTTTCATCTGCTTGGTGTTGTTGTTTGAATGAAAAATTTTTTTATCGACAACTTTCTGTCGATGTGGGCGCGTAAGCGCCTATGCTAAAAAGGAGAAGTTTGATTATGCTGCGCATCCAAGAGCTAAATTTTGGGAATTGTTCGCTGTCGCGAGGGGCTCTGAATAGCATTACTGATGTGACCGGCGTAGCTGTGGGCCATGCAACTTTGATCAAAGGAGATGGCCCCTGGCGACCAGGCGAAGGGCCGTTTCGGACGGGGGTGACGGTGATTTTGCCACATCAGGGCAATTCGTATGTCGAAAAGGTGGCAGCGGCCGTTCATACCATCAACGGCTTTGGCAAAGTAGCTGGCTTTGAGCAGGTGCGGGAATTGGGCTGTCTGGAAACGCCGATTGCGCTAACCGGCACATTGAATGTGCCCCGCGTGGCTGATGCCCTGATCACGCTGGCGATTGAACAGAACCCGTATATTGGCGTCGGTTTTGCTGAAACGGGTCGGCAGGGATATGCCAGCGTCAATCCGGTCGTGGGGGAAACGAGCGATGGTTATCTAAGCGACATCCAGGCGCGGCCAATCGGGGAAAAAGAGGTGCGGGCCGCGATGGCTGCGGCTACTACGGGGCTAGTGACCTAGGGCGCTGTGGGAGCGGGAACGGGAACAAGTTGTTTTGGTTGGAAAGGAGGGATTGGCACGGCCAGCCGGGCGCTGCCCCCGGGAAAGGGGGGTTTCATGGTGGGGGCGTTGGTGCAGAGTAATTACGGCCGTCCCGAAGAACTCATGATTGCTGGTGTCCCGGTAGGCCGGCATTTGCAGCCGCCGGGGTATGGAAAGATTGGAGACTGGAGACCGGAGATGGCCGCTGAGCAATCTCTACTCTCCAATCTCCAGCCGCCCAATGATGGTTCGATTATGATTGTGTTGGCGACGGATGCGCCGCTGGACAGCCGCCAACTGGGCCGGTTATGCCGCCGGGCCGCGTTTGGCCTGGCGCGGACGGGCAGCACGTGTCATGGCGGCAGCGGTGATTTTGTGATTGCATTCAGCACTGCGTTTCGCCTGCCGGATAGGCCACAACAATTGGTGGGGGAACGGCCGTTTCTGGACGAGCAGCCAATCATGAGCGCCTTTTCCCTAGCTGTTATTGAAGCGGTTGAAGAAGCGATTTACAATAGTTTATTCATGGCCAATACAGTCGTTGGACGGGATGGCAATACACGTTATGCACTCCCGGTTGATGAAGTAGCAGCGTTGGTAAGAAAGTTAACTTGATACTTTGTAGGATGATTTACAAAATCGTCCTACAAGTTGTCAAAACAATTTGAACCATGCAAAAAAATAAATGGGAAAAATAAACACAGCTCATCTCACCTGGACAGGAAACAGCCTGCATTTTCACGGTGTTGCCGGTTCCGGCCATCAATTTGACATAAGTGGAAAACCTGACGCTACAAACGGCAGCAGCCCCATGGAGTATTTACTGGCCGGGGTGGCCGGCTGTACGGCAATAGATGTCGTACAGATATTGCAAAAAAAGCGAGAAAAGATTGACAGCGTGGAAATTGAAATCAACGGCCAGCGTGCTGATGCGATTCCGGCCGTTTACACAAAAGTAGATATTTTGTACATTATTCGCGGACAAAACATTTCCGTGAAATCTGTGGAAAAGGCCATTGAATTATCGCAAACCAAATATTGTTCGGCCAGCATCCTGTTCAAGCAGGCTGGTGTGGTTGTGCGGACAAATTATCGAATTGAAGATAGCGCGTAATGGGGACAAGAGGAAACCCCGGATGTCATCAAAAAACGTTGCAATGGTTAGATGTCAGCGCGGTTTTATGTAGGTGAATCTCATGGTGGCCCAAGACAGATGTTGGCTCCGACCTGGTTACTACAGTCGAAAGCGGGTTGGCGCACTATTGGAGATTTCAAAGACCGTTAAACATTCTAGCCCGTTTCTTGTTCTCCGGGGTTCTATGGCTGTTTAATAGTTGCATTATAGTCATATTAAGGAACGGCCGTCAATCATTTTTCCTTAAAAATATCGAGGGGGGTCTAACCGGCTTGCCTAACATGTGCCGTTACCCTGGTCGATTAACTCATCTGATAAGTTATAATATGGGCTGCTGCGCTTGCTCATTCAATTGGGCGGGATACAATGTTATCATCTAAAATTGACTACTTGGAGGAAGAAATTTTGCCTTTAGGAAAACAGTTACCTACTCTGGGGCGCATGACGCTTTTCATTTTTGTATTGTTATCGTTGGCTGCCTGCCAATCGGAGACGCTGCTACCGACCATAGCTTCTGTGGCGGCAACGGTTGAACTGCCGACCGAAACGGCCGAACCGGCGGCCCAAATGCCGCCAACCTGGACGCCGGAGCCGGTTCCGCCAACGAATACACCGGCGCCCCCGCCGCCAACAAGTACGGCCGTTCCCACAGCCACCCAACTTCCGCCAACCAATACACCAATTCCGCCAACTAATACGCCTGAACCAACAGCAACGGCCGTGCCACCCACCAATACGGCCGTGCCGCCAACCACTATTCCCCCTACATCTATCCCCCCTACATCTCCCCCAGCCGTTCCGACCGTTCCCACCGACCCCATATTAGGCCAAAACATCCTACCCAACCCTTCATTCGAGGAAGGCCATTACAACCAGGACGGTATTCCCGAATTACAACTGCCTAACGGTTGGTTTTTTGAATGGGACGAAGGGCCAACCGGGTTTGGCAGCAATCCCTGGGATGTGTATGTGCGGCCAGAAACACGAGTTTTGCCAGCCTCTCAACTGCCTCCTGCAGAACATCCCCTGTTCATTTGGGATGGCACTCATACCGTCAAATTATTCAAAGGAAACGGTGCAATTAGTTTGCGGCTGACAACGAATATTTCTTTAGAGCCGGGCGTCTATCTATTCGAGATAAACATTTTCCCAGATCTCGTAATGGGGTATGAGAATCACCAGAAAATTTGGGCCGATGATCCCGCCGCTGGCGAAGTGCGTTTCATTGTAACCGGAGCCGGAACCGGTTGGTTCTACCCGGCCGTTGGGCAAAAGAACACCTTCACTCACACCTTCACCGTCACAGAGTCTCAAACCATTCGGGTTGGGGTTGGGTTGCGCGGCCGTTATGCCCTCTCTACCAACGGTTTCTTTGTGGATGATTGGTCGTTGAAAAAGATTGAGGGATGAACGCCGTTAGCCGCTGCAACCTTCTTCCTACAGGCGCGTAAAGCATGGTATTGGACACTGGCGTTTTTTGCATTTTCCAGTGTAGGGCGATTTGGCAAATCGCCTTACGCGCCAGAGAGAAATCTGAAATTCGCCAGACTCCAGCATGATATATAACGAGCAAGTAATTGAAGGAGTGAAAACATCATGAGTGATGAACAAGTTCCCAGTGTGGAAGAAATCAAGGAACGATTGAAAGTTGAAATCCCGGTTGAAGAAGAATCCGTTAAAGCAGACACGACCCGGCGTGATTTTACTGGCGAATTGAAAGATTTAGGCCGCCAATTTGCGGATACAGTCCAATCAGCCTGGAACAGCGAAGAACGGGTGCGGGTAGAAAACGAGGTCCGTGATGGCGTAAAATCCTTTGTCAATGAAGTGGACAAGGCCCTACGCGAGGCAAAAGAAAGTCAAGCTGCAGCTAAAGTAAAAGAAGAAGCGGCCGGGATCAAGACCAAACTCGAAACGGGTCAAATGGGAAGGAAAACACGTGAAGGGTTGGTTCAAGGCTTGCAATGGCTTAGTGAGGAACTGGGTAAACTGGCCGAACAGTTCGCACCACCCGAAAAATCGCCGCCAGATGCAGCGCCCGGTGAAGAATCTGAATAAATGTTACTTCTGCCAATAAATTCAAACCTCTCGTCGGCCAGATACCGACGAGAGGTTTTCTGTTTTGATATGAAGCTAACCAACAATAAAACGCCTGTTCCACCAGGGAACAAGCGTTTTAATATTTTTACCAATTTTGTACGCTGATTAAGCGGCAGCCGTTTCCAGGTGCGGCAAAATCTGCGCCAGGATACGGTCTTTGGGCAGCGCGCCCACGATACGCTCCACAACTTCGCCATTTTTGAAAAGCATCAAGGTTGGGATGCCAACAACGCCGTAACGGCCAGGGACGGCGGGATTATCATCCACGTCTACCTTAGCTACCTTGAGCGAATCGCCATACGCTTCGGCAATAGCTTTCACGGATGGGGCGATCATGCGGCACGGGCCACACCAATCAGCCCAAAAGTCAACCAGGGCCGGTTTATCGGAATTTAAAATTTCATCTTGAAATGTTGCATCAGTCACTTCTAATGGAGATGCCATATTGTTGCTCCTTAAAATACAATGATCTTTTATTTGCGTTTAGTAGACGCAGTTTGTTGTGATATTCTTACGTAGAGTTTAACGAAAGGCTATCCACTGTCAAGAATGCCATTATAGTTGAAGAATGGCTGTTGTCATATTAGAGATAGGTAAAAAAGGGCGTTCTTATAAACCTGTTGCATCCTTTGAAAGGAGGGTTAGAATCAAGATTATGAGTGAGATACTGATTACAAACGGCCGTTTAATCACCTGGGGCGCTCCCAACGAAATTATTGAAAACGGGGGGCTGCTGCTGCGAGACGGCCGTATCGCCGATATGGGCGCTGCGGCTGAATTGGCGGCAAACCATCCCGATGCGCGGCGCCTCGATGCCCATGGACAGCTTGTGATGCCCGGCAACATCTGCGCCCATACCCACTTCTACGGCGCTTTTGCGCGAGGGATGGGTATTCCCGGCCCGCCCATGAAAGATTTCCCCGACATTTTAGAGCGATTATGGTGGCGGCTAGACCGCGCCCTGCTGGACGTAGACGTGAAATTCAGCGCCCTGGTCAGCCTCATTGATGCCATCAAACATGGAACAACCACCCTCATTGATCATCACGCCAGCCCCAGCGCTGTCAATAACTCCCTGGATCAGGTGGCCGAGGCCGTTGAAATGGCCGGCGTGCGCGCCGCCCTCTGCTACGAAGTAACTGACCGCAACGGCCCGGAGGAGGCTCAGGCGGGGATTGATGAAAATGTACGCTTTCTTTATTCGCTGCAGGAACGGGAGGGGAATTTGTTAGCCGGAACTTTTGGTCTACATGCCTCCCTGTCTTTGAGTGATGAGACATTGGCGGATTGTGTAACGGCCGTTAACGGCCTCAAAAGCGGCTTCCACATCCACGCCGCCGAGCATGAAGCCGACGAGTACGATTCGCTGGACAAATATGGTAAGCGCGTCATCAATCGGCTGGCCGACGCCGGCATTCTGGGGTCAAAGAGCATCGTCGCCCACGCCGTCCACATCGATCCGGCCGAGATGGCGCTGCTGCGGGACACCGGAACCTGGGTCACCCACCAGCCGCGCAGCAACATGAACAACGCCGTTGGCGCAGCCGACATCGAGGGCATGATGCGTCTGGGCATCCCGGTGGCGCTGGGCAACGATGGCATGGGCAACAACATGTGGGCTGAGTGGAAAGCAACCTACTTCATGCACAAACAAGCTCACCGCGACCCGCGCCGGGCCAACGGCGCCGACATCGCCCAGATGGCGATTTACAACAACGCCGCTTTGGCAGGACTGTTCTGGCCTGATTTGCCGCTGGGTAAGCTGGCTGTTGGCGCGGCCGCCGATGTGATTTTTGTTGATTATCATCCGACGACGCCGCTGACGGTCGGCAATTTACCCTGGCACATCATCTTTGGCTTTGAGGCCGGCATGGTGACAACGACGATCGTGGCCGGAAAAGTATTGATGCAAGATCGCCGACTGCTGACGCTGGACGAAGCCGAAATCACGGCGCGCAGCCGGGAGTTGGCGGCCGAGGTCTGGCAGCGATTTGAGCGGTTAAGCGCGTAAAATGGAATTTAACGATCTGGTTCAGCGGGCAATGATAATTCGGCAGCAGTATGCAGAAATGGAACAAGAAAAATACGGCCGTTCCTGGATAACCAAAGAAATCGCTCTGGGCTTTGTCCGCAATGAGCTAGAGGATTATCTTGCATGAAACTCGACATAATAAAAGCGCCCGGACACGAATTTAACAGGCCGTTAAACGCAAAAGTGTTTGTCCCCCCCATAAAAAGCCAGGGCATCAAAACCAAGCTCGTACCGCGCATCCGAGAAGTCGTCCAATGGGATGAGAACGGCCGTTGGATCGAACCATTCATGGGGACAGGCGTTGTTGGTTTTAATATGCGCCCCAAGCAGGCGATATTTGCCGATAGCAACCCGCATATCATCAACTTTTACATCGCCATCAGCCGCGGTGAGATTACGCCAGCCATTGTGAGAGCGTATCTGGAAAGCGAAGGTCGTTTATTGGCTAGGCAAGGCGCAGACCATTACTATCGAGTTCGAGAACGGTTTAATCAAACTCACACCCCGCTAGATTTTTTATTTCTGAATCGGGCTGGGTTTAATGGCATGATTCGTTTTAACCAAAAAGGGGGCTTCAACGTTCCCTTTAACCACAAACCAAATCGCTTTTCCCAGGCATACATCACAAAAATAGTCAATCAGATTCAGTACGTTTTTGACTTGTGCCACCTGAACGACTATACATTTGTTTGTCAAGATTTTAGAGAGACGTTCAAACTTATGCAGGCCGATGATTTTGTTTACTGCGATCCGCCTTATGCGGGGCGGCACGTTGACTATTTTAATAGCTGGAACGCGCAAGATGAAGCAGATCTGTTTGCAGCGCTGGCTAACTGTGAAGGTCAATTTATTTTATCTACCTGGCATAGCAATCAATATCGCCGCAACTTGACCATTCCTCGCTTGGAAGAGGCGTATCATGTCATCACGCATGAACATTTTTATCATGTAGGCGCAAAGGAAACGAATCGCAAACCGGTTTTGGAGGCGTTGGTGTCCAATTATCAACCGACAACCTATCGTCCCCAAAGCAGACATTATCAACAAGCGGCATTATTTGAAACTAAAGCCGCGTATCAACAAGATGAGGAGTGAACATTGAAGATCGCAATTTTAGGTGGAACTGGTAACGAAGGCTTTGGCCTGGGCTACCGTTGGGCGGCAGCCGGACATGAAATCATCATCGGTTCGCGCAAGACGGAGAAAGGTGAGCGGGCGGCGGCGGACATGAAGTCCCGGCTGCCGGAAGGCAAGATTTCGGGTACGAATAATTTGGCGGCGGCGCAGCAGGCAGAACTGGCAGTGTTGTCGGTGCCGTATTGGGCGCAGGCAGGGACGCTGGACACGGTTAAGGAGGCGTTGGTCGATAAGTTGCTAATTACGGTGATTGCTCCGTCAGGCGAAAAAAAGTCGCGTGTACATCGTTTAGAAAGCGGTCTTTCGGCAGCGGAGGAGGCACAGAATCAGCTTGATGGCGTCACGCGCGTGGTGGCCGCTTTCCAGAACATTGGGGCGCATCATTTGCTGGATTTAGAGCGCCAGATGGATTGTGATGTATTGGTGTGCGGCGATAAGAAGGCGGATAAAATGATTGCGCTTCAACTGTGCCAGGACGCCGGACTGCGCGGGGTGAATGCGGGCGCTTTGCAAAATGCGCGGGCGGCAGAGGAATTAACGGCCGTTCTCATCGCCATCAACATCATCCACAAAGTGAAAAGCGCCGGCATCCGCATCACAGGACTGAGTAATGAGGGCTGAGTAATGAGTGACTCAGCCCGCCGCCCGCCGCCCTCATTACTCATTACGGCGCTCCCTAACATCCCTGACATCCACCCCGGAGACAATGTGGCCGAATTGGTGTTGTCGGCGCTGGCGGCGGCCGGTCTGACCCTGCAAAATGGCGACATTCTGGCCGTCGCCCAAAAAATCATCTCTAAAGCCGAGGGTCGGCTGGTGAATTTGGCGGCTGTCAACCCGTCAGAACAGGCGGTTGAAGTGGCGGCGCAGAGTGAGAAAGACCCGCGTCTGGTTGAGCTAATTTTGCAAGAGAGCGACGAAATCTCACGGCTGAAGCAGGGCGTATTGATCGTGCGGCACAGGCTGGGGTTCACCAGCGCCAACGCCGGGATTGACCGTTCTAATGTTGGCCCGGCTGATGATGCAGAATGCGTTTTGCTCCTGCCCGTTGACCCGGATAAGTCGGCAAAAAACATCCGGCAGACGATATGCGACCGCTCAGGCATTGACGTGGGTGTTATCATTACCGACAGTCATGGACGGCCGTTTCGCCTGGGAACGGTGGGCGTGGCCATTGGCGTGGCCGGGCTGCCCGCCCTTTGGAACCGGCGCGGCGAAGAAGACCGCTACGGTTACACCCTTCAGCATACCGATGTGGGCGTGGCCGACGAAATCGCCGCCGCCGCCGGATTGCTAATGGGACAGGCGGGCGAAGGTCTGCCCGTTGTTCTCATACGCGGCTTGACTCTGCCCGCACAGGAGGGAAGGGCGAGCGATTTGGTACGGCCGAAAGAGTTAGATTTATATCGTTGAGGTCATTAGCCTATTGCGACAAGTTAAATTTGTACTGGTATTTTTATTCATCTTCATAACAGGTTGTCAAGTCAATACCTTTGCGGCCCTGCCTACGCCGGCGGTCGTGGCAGTTGTTCCGTTAGCGACGAACGTTGTCCCGGCTACTTTTACGCTGCCCCCGGCAACGGCCGTCCCCACCGCCACCCCTTACATTCCCCGCGACACCCCCCTCCCCTCCAAAACACCCTTACCCATCCCCACCAATACGCCCATCACACCCACCAACACCCCTACCCAGACCCCCACGCCAGCGCCCGATGTGTACGTGACCGCAACGCCGGACATCAAGCCGCTTGACCAGTACGGCGCATACGAAATCATCCCTTACCAGGCATTTCCCACGCCCGTTGGCAACAATGGCTGGGGGATGCACTGGATGCCCAACACCAGCCAGGACAAAGGCGTGGTAGATCGTTTCGTCGCCGAACTGGTCAAAATGCACATCAAATGGGTCGTTTTCCTAAATGATGGCGCGGACATCGGCCGCAATGATTATCTGGTGGAAAAGCTGGTCGCCAATAACATTATGCCCGTCATGCGTCTCTATCGTTCCGGCGTGTTGGCCTATGATGGCAGCATTTATGCGATGGTGAAACATTACCGGGCCAAAGGGGTTTACTACTACCAGCTTTACAATGAACCTAATGTCAATGATGAAAATCATCAAGGGTTTGCCAACCCCAACCAATACGCCCAGGCGTGGGCGGCGGCGGCGCGGGCCGTCATCAGCGCCGGCGGACTGCCGGGCATCGGCGCGTTCAGCCCTGGCGGGGCGTATGACCACAATGAGTTTTTAGCCCGAACGCTGCAAGCGCTGGATTATTATGGGGAGGCGCAGCTGCTTAATCACGCCTGGCTGTCGGTGCATAATTATCATGGATTACGGCCGTATGACGACCCTGACGGCTTTTTACTATTCCGTAAATATGATGAGATTGTACGCAGCAGTATCGGCCGTTCCCTCCCCATCATTGGCACCGAAGGCGGCTCCTACAGCTCCGACCCCGGTGTGGAGGCGCAGTTCACCGCCCACCATTACCGCTACATGCGCGATGCCGAGCCATACTTTCTGGCCTACAGCACCTGGTTATTAGCCAATCAAGAAGGCGGGCATCACGACGAGCGGTGGGAATATCAAGCCCTTTTCCGGGCCGGATTCATTCACCCGGTTGTAACAGGGTTTTTCTATAACAACGAACGGTAAACTCATTCTCACTCCTTTGTCTCCGCGCCGGCTCGCCCCTACTAAACTTAGACTGTAACTCATTGCCTCACGTTCACGTACATATATAGATGATTTTACCTGGGGCAATTTAGTAATTGGTAAATCGGTAATTGGTAACTGGTAATTACCAATTACCAGTTACCAATTACCGGCGAAGAACTTCCGCCAAGCTGTACCATCTATTTCTCAATCCCAACTGTACCTTGCACTTTCCGTACGAGCCGGGCCGCTTCTTCAGCCTGCCCTCTCGCCGTCGTCAAGCGTCCCAATAGATCGCGCCAGAACTTGGAACCGGCGCTGGCGGCCAGGCCAGTCAAGATAATTCCAACGGTAAGTTTTTCCGGGACAAAAGAACCAAGACTCTGCAGAGGAACAGCATTGATTTTTTCGGATACGCCAGGTACCGCGTAATTCAGATAGGCAGCCGCATCAATCCGGAGATAGTAGGCCAACAGGACTCCCACAATGATTGACATGATTCTCAGGGTACGGATGCGGGAAGTTTCCTGATCCTGGTGTTTATTCTCCAGTTTAAGCAGCAGCCCAGCGATTGAGGCCGGCCCCGTGTTTTTAATTAACTGCATAACCTTCTCGTCCACCTGGCCGTACTTTTCGGGATCTTGAGTATCACCCCGGAACCTATTAAGTATCTTCTCGATACTCCGGAGACTTGCCCCCAGCTTCCAATACGTTTTTCCAGATTGCCCTGGCTTCTTCTCTTTCTTTAGGAGCGCTTGGTTTATAACCCAGCTAATTCCTATGCCTACTAACAACTCTATGACTACAATCCATGCTTTCCAACTCGCTGGCAAAACTAAGGCAAGGGCAATGCCGCCAATGCTAAATATCAAAAACAAAAGGATTGCCGGCAGCATCACTCCGTCACTATCCCGGAGACGACGATATAGTTTGCGGAATGGACTTTGCACTTCGTTACGCCGCTCTTCGACAGCCGTCAAAAGCTCTTGCACAGCAAATGTGTAGGTATAGGCTTTATTGTGAGCCTGCGTTTCGAGCTTATCTAACCCAGCGCTCAGTTGGCTACGTACCGCCCCCGCATCTTCAAAGCCAAGCCCCTGTAATGCGTTAACAACCTCGTCCAATCCTTGTTCTGCGCCCTTTCTTCCATTCTTCAAATAGGTATTTACCTGAGAACGCAGCCAGTCGGCCGCTAATTCGGGATTTAACGCCTGGAGACTTTTGAGCGTCGTGTCTGTAAACTCTACAACATCGTCAATTTTGAGCCTCTGTATCTCTTGAGTAATCTGCTCCTCGATTTTTTCAATGAGCGTATCGCTAAAGAGGGACGTTTTACGGAGCGCCTCAAAGCCTGTTTTAATGGCCGAAACGACCACGTTTTTCAAGTCGTCAAGCTCTCCTTCGATCTTCTCTGTCAAAGTCCGTAACGCTTCCTCTGCTTTTTTCTTGTCATCCGCATTCGTTAGCTTTCTTAGCGCAACTTTTTTGTCGTCAATCTGTTTTTTCAAGGGATCCGCCGCAGCTTCAAGAGCTTTAAGGGCATCATAAGCCTCTTCAAAACTACCGGCATTCCTTATCGCCGCAACGGCCTCCGTCGTGTCTCCCACTGGTTGAAGGGTAGTTTTCGTATCTGTCAGAAGTTTATCAAAATTGCTTCGCAGTTCAGGATCAACGCCCAGCCCTGTGAGCGCTCCAGGAAGTTCACGTTTGAGTTCATCGAATGCCTCGAAAGCAGTGACCTTCTGCTTTAATCCCAAGACGAACTTGAACGATTCTATAACGACTTCGGTGCCCACAGCCATGACCGCCATCACAGCAGCAAATAAGCCTAATCCGGCAAATAATTGGGCAACGGCCGGGGGAAGAGCCGTCTCGACGACAACGATCTCCGATAAAACCTCCTCGCTGTCATCTTCCACAGGGATTTTTATGGTAAAGGTTCCCTCATCTGGCGGCGCGAAGAAAGCGCCCTTTGCCTTACCGCTTCCGAATGTGAGTTCTATCTCGCCAGAACGCTTCTCTATAATGCCTTCGGGGCCTTCAATGGTGAGTGGATGGGTCACTACCGTACCCTGAGTCACTGTTGTCGCACTGGTATAGGTAAGGGTAATGACGACTTCCTGACCGGGGTACGGATTCTCCGGCGCGAGGGAAATGCTTTTGAAGACAATGTCTTGGGCTTGAGCCGGCGGCGCCGCTCCCACAACTATTGTGGTTAATCCCAACAACAGCGCCAATACAAGTGTGGTAAAAAGCAGTTTTTTCATGATGATAACCTCCTATCTCTTGAATCGGCGTGCTTTTGTCGCCTGGATTAGATTGGGGTTTATACGAAGTAACTTAGCTTCGTAGGTCATCCAACCATTGCGCTGGTTTCTGCCAGCGCTCACGTTCATTGTTTTTCCCGTCCCACATTGGTCCGGGTGGGCCGGACTCGCCGGGGATGGATGTCCGTCCCCAGAATCCTTTGTATTTGATCCAGCCGGGTAAACGATCGTCTTCTACATCCAGTAAATTTAATTGGAGATAATGCTTTGGCTCTTTGGCGATCACGCCAAGAACCATACCATCCCCTTCACACAGTTCTTGCAAGTCTACTTCTACGTCCTCAGGAGTTTGGAGGGCAACGGCCGTTCCGCCACCAGGGCGGCTATCGTCCAAACCGAGCCGGTTTCGATATTGTCTATAAAGAGCCATAGACTCACGGGGGGTATCGTAGATATGTTCCATTGACGCCGCTAAATCCATACTCGATTCTTTTTTACCTAATTGTTCAGCTAAGATTGGCTTACGCCCCGGCGTGAAATAATTGGCATGTGATCCCAGAGCCACATAAATAATTGGATGTGTGCCTTCTTTTTGCAGTTCATCATGCGACCAAGGCCGGTAATCGCCCAGTTAGTGCTGCGACAAAGCCACAAAAACCGGTGGCGGCGGTGAATTCGAGCCTATACTAAATTCAGCCAATGCTGATTTCTCAAGGAATACGGCCGCCATCTCCCAATCCGCTTCATGTTGGTTCAACCCTTTAGCCGCCGTGCGCCAATCATTAAAGGCATAGAAGAAAAAATATTGGAGTACAACAAATTGGCCATCTTCTTTGACACGGCCGTAGATGTGGTAGATTTTCTCTCCCGGCTCCTTTTTCCTTTGACGGATAGAAATAAACTGCTGCCGAGCCGAGACCACTGCATCGGGCGGTAAGCCAGAAAAGAGACTTAACAGAAAACCGGGCAAGCCAAATATATCATACACAAACAACAGGATGGCGATTGCCCAGAGAGAAATCTGCCCTATAGAACCATTCTGAACAACGATCGATCGCTGCCAAGCCAAGCTGGCGATCATCACCGCCACCATCAAATTTAGGGAAACGCGAGACGTAATGCGCATCCGATGAAGCGTGCGCTTCCGGGCGGCTTTATCTTCCGTTTCTTCCAGGTCTGGATGAGTCAAATCGCCGGTGAATACCGAAAACCACACAAACAGGATGAATCCAGCCCATCCGGCAATGCCCCCCATCCAGCGGTCTGAAAGCGACAAAATACCGGCCGTTGTTAAGCGTAAACTACCCATGGCCAGCGCATACACGACAAACATGCCGCCGGCAGCCCGAACAACCCCAGAGACTGTTTTAGCATACCAGACCGCCACTAATGCCAACAATACGGATACCAAAACAGGCCACGACCAACCCGTCGCCAGCCAAATAATCAGGAGAAATGCCACGAACAAAATCGGATAAAACCAAAAGTTCTTTGCCCATGCCGTTGGCTGCACAAACTGGAGATAGTAATCGTTGCTTTTGTAATCTTGTAGCTTTTCTGCCGCCTCATCAAGGTTTTCTGGCGAGCGTTTTTTTGGGGGGGCATCGCCAATCCAACTGGAGGTCTCGTCCTTCCCCCGCCAGCCTTTTTGTTTCAACCGGCAATAACGCAGATATTCTTTCACTGGAATTGGTAGAAAGTTCTCCCCCTTGTTGAATTTCAGCGCTGGCTCATATGTTTTGAGGAAATGGCGCTGCTCGTCCCTTGACAAATTCATGATAACCTCCTGATTTGTATGCAAGTGGATTCCACACGTGCTGTCTTGAGAATATTGACACGAATCAGTTTTCAAAGTCACCAAGGACCGTATTTCAAGTAAACAGCTTTCAACGGCAAGCTCATAGCTAAAAGCTTACTACAAGCACTCATTGAATACAGTATAGCATAAGAAATATGAAGTTAGAAAAGGCTTTGTTTCGCTGGTTTAAGCATACGCCAGACTCTCGCGGACGCTGATGCGGGCGGCGTTGTGAGCGGGGATGAGGGAGGCCAGGACGGAGATGCAGAGAATGGCGATGAACCAGATGGCAACGGCCGTATAATTAAACGCAAAATCCAAATCCACTTGTAAAATCGTCTGGCCCAGCACGCGGGACATGGGCCGGGCAATAGCAAACCCCAGCGGTACGGCCATCAGCCAGCTCAAAAAACCTTGCAGAACCCCCTCCATCACAAACATCCCCATAATCGTCCCCGTTTGCGCCCCGATTGAGCGTAACACGCCGATCTCCCGCGTCCGCTCCACCACGCTGATAGAAAGCGACCCCATCAGCCCAATCCCGCCAACGATCCCCATCACGATAGCCAGGCCGAACATGATATCGGTAATGATACTGAACTGGTTCACCGCGTATTCTCGATCTTGCGGCTTGGTACGGCTGAAAAAATTATTGACATTGATCCCCCGTTCCTGAAACCTATCGGTCAGCGTTTTCATCAAGGCAGCGGTTGCGGCAGCGTCTTTTTGCTCAGCCTGTACCAGCAGTTGGGTGGCCTGGTGTACTTTTTTGGTGGCGGCGACAACGGCCGTTTCTGGGGCGTAAATCGGATCGGTCGAAAGCGGGTCGGGCGTGATCGCTTCATACATGCCAATGATACGCCAATCGCTCGCGCCCATCTCGCCCAGGTCAACGGTGATCGTGTCACCCAGGACAAGGTTGTTAAATTCGGCCGTCTCCTGGCTGATGACAGCCACATTATCCGTCTCGTCGGGGCGCAGCCAACGGCCGTTCACTATCAACGGCTCATACATCTGGCTGCCCAGCGGCACGGCAAACAACTCCGCGCCCAGACCGCCCGTATCCTGCACCTGCTCCCCCTCTCGCAAAACCGTCCCTGTCACCGAATACCAGGGTTCGGCCGCAGCCACGCCGGGAACCGCCTCCGCCATCCGCTCCAAAAGTCCTGCCCGGTAGGGAACAAAGAAAAAGAGACGCATATCATACTGCCGCCGATCCAGTTCATTGTTTAACGTGTGCGTCATGGATGAAGCCAACGTCAACACCATCAAAAACATCGCCCCGGCCAGCGTCAGCACCAACTGCGTCAAGACCAGCCGCCCTTTACGCCGGAACATATTGCCCAACGCCACCGCGTACGGCGCCGGCAGCAGGTTTTCGCCAATCCTCTCGATAAGTTGATCCAGCTTACTCGTACCAAAATCACCGCCCAGGCCATAGGTGGCAATCGCTTCGCGCACCGAAATCATCGCCCCGCTCAACACCGGCCACAACGCTGCCAGCAGCGGCGCTACAATGGCCGCCAACACCTGAAAAATGACGGCGCGGGTCGAAAATTGAAACACGTCATAATCAATGTTGAAAATCGCCAGCAGATAGCGCGAT
The DNA here is from genome assembly GCA_024275635.1 of Chloroflexota bacterium. Classification (GTDB taxonomy): domain Bacteria; phylum Chloroflexota; class Anaerolineae; order Promineifilales; family Promineifilaceae; genus JACKCC01. The sequence goes on from JAJRYT010000010.1 coordinate 15,450, forward strand.
CCGGCAAAAGCGGCATACACGCCCAGCGGCAGGGAGAAAATCAGGGCCATGACGCCAAAGGCCAGCACCCCGGCCAAGTAAACACGGGCGATGACCGGCGCGGTTCCGCCAATCGCTTTGATGACGCCGATCTGGTCAGTTTGCTGGGTGATGACGGCCGTGGTCGTGTTGATGACGATGATAACGCTAGTCATGAGGGAAACAACGGCCAAAATCTGCAAGACAACGGTGATTCCTTCCACAAACGGCCGTCCCCAATGCTCATCCGGTTTTTGATAAACGGAGATGCTGATCCCGATCCCTTGTCTGGCCAGCCGCTCCTTAATCGCCGCCGCCCGGTCGCGGGCATACGCCTCGCTGTACGGCTCCACCCGCACCAACAACTGCACAAACTGCCCTTCGGGAATGTTCAACCGGGCCATCCCTTCAGCGTCGGTGAAAAAGTAGGCGCCGCCGCCAAAATCAGGCGGCGGCACAAATGGATGGCGAATTTTGCCAGTCACCGGGAAAGCGCGGTCTGTGCCATCTACCTCCAAAACAACCCGGTCGCCGATGTCAATGCCGTAATAATCGCTGCTGATCCGCTCGATATTCAGTTCGGAACGGCCGGGCCAGCGCCCTTCCTTTAGCTCCAACCAATCATATTTCTGGTTTTCATAATCATCGCGCATGACGATTGTGCCCGATTCCCATGCAGCGTCAGGATCGGTTTTGTAGCGGATGGAGCGGATGTTGAGCGGCTCAACGCCGGCCACGCCGGGGATATTGGTCAGGCTTTCGGCCGTTTCCCGGTCAATAAATTGGCGCAGAACGATGTTGAGGTGGGAAGGCTGCACGGACTGGTGCGCCGCATCCATGGTGGAGAGCAGTTGTTCTACCATGCCAAAAATGATGCCGATGGAAAATACGCCCACGGCAATGCTGAGGACGGCCAGCGTCGTACGCGCTTTGTGCTGCCACAGATCGAACCAGACTTTATCCCAAATAACGCTCATGGTTGGTTATCCGTGTTCCGTATTCCGTGTTACGTGTTCCGTGTTCCGTATTCCGTAATCCGTATTCCGTGTTCCGTGTTCCGTGTTCCGATTACGGATTACGGATTACGGATTACGGATTACGGATTACGGATTACGGTTTACGGTTTACAGTGTCGCTAAAAATACGGCCGTTCCGAATCTCAATCACACGCGGCGTCCGGGCGGCCATACTGCGGCTGTGCGTCACCATTGCCAATGTTTTGCCCTGGGTCGCCAGCTTTTCAAACAATTGGAACACATCTTCCGACGTTTCCGAATCCAGGTTGCCCGTCGGCTCATCGGCCACCAGAAGCGGCGGGTCGTTGGCCAGGGCGCGGGCGATGGCCGCTCGCTGCTGCTGCCCGCCAGACACCTGGCTGGGCAATTTCTGGGCCTGGTCAGCCAGTCCGACCGTGTCCAGCAAATGGTAGGCCCGTTCCCGCCGCGCTTTAGGCGGCAGCTTTTTGATGAAATCCATCGGCAAAATAATGTTTTTGAGCAGACTCAACGCGGGCAGCAGTTGGAAAAATTGAAAAATGACGCCCACATACGCGCCGCGCCAGATAGCCAGTTCATTTTCGGTCAGGGTATGAATCGCCTGTCCGGTAACGATGACTTCGCCCTCGGAAGGGTGGTCAATGCCGGTGATCATGTTGAGCAGCGTGGACTTGCCGTTGCCGGATGGGCCGACGATGGTCACAAATTCGCCGGTCATGACGTCGAAGCAAACGTCCTGGAGAACAGTGATTTCGCCGTCGCCGACAGGGAAGCGTTTGACCACATTTTGGACTTGAATGATGGGGGATTCGTAGGGGGCGCTCATGCCGCTAAGTGTAATCAACTGGGCAATAAATCACAAGGCCGATTCTATACTGGTTATGAAAGACGGCGCCCTCCCCCTACCCGACTACCCGGTGATTTGGTAGGTGAATTAGTCACAGACACATAGAATAAACAGATGCGGATAAAGTGACCGGTCAGAATGACTCTAAAATATCCAACCCTCGTTTTCCATAAAGCCTTGTAGGTTTGTGTGGCTTATGTGAAAATATTTACATACATTAGGGATTTTGGCAGCGTTTGGCTTAAAACCTTCTTCGGTGACAACGCAAGCGCTTCTAACCTCCGCGCAAGCGATAACAAATGGATCGGCGGCGGGTCTTCCGCGCAATATATTGCTCTGGGAGACTAACGCCTGAAAATGCGTAATCTTCAGAATCTCGGCGACAAACAGCGTCTCTTCGGCGCCTGGTGTCAGGAATATACCGCTATGCTTTTTGATCCACTCCTGTACATGCGGCTTAACATCCTGCCTGCCCGTACATTGGGGATTCTTTCGGCCAAAATAGATCATGCTTGAACTCTATCTCTATAATGTCTCATTTCAGTTGGCAAACAAAAAGCGTGGATCTTCTGCCCAAGTCTCCACGCTTTTTTGATTCTTACCACAATTAGTACCCGTAACCCGAAGTCCGTATGCCGTTATCCGTAGTCGTTTCCCAGAGGCAGACGCAACGGATTACTGCTCACGGGTACTCGTAACTTTAATCAGCTAAAGTTGATAAGTCGCCAAGGTCCTGACCGAGCGCTTTGGCCTTGAGAACGCGGCGCATGATTTTCCCGGAACGGGTCTTGGGCAAATTATCTACAAATTCAACGGTGGCCGGTTTGGCGATGGGGCCTATTTCATGCCCCACATGAGCGCGTAGTTCTTGTTCTAACCGTTCGCTGCCTTCATACCCCTGACGCAGGATGCAGTACGCTTTAATGATGTTGCCTTTAAGTTCGTCAGGCACGCCAATGCAGGCGGCTTCGGCGACAGATTCATGGCTGACTAGGGCACTTTCGACTTCGGCCGTGCCCAAGCGGTAGCCAGACACTTTGATCACATCATCAATACGGCCGATAATCCAAATATAGCCGTCCTCATCCTTCTTGGCGCTGTCGCCGGGCAAATACCAGCCCTGCTCTGCATAACGCGACCAGTACTGCTGCACATAGCGGTCGGGATCGCCAAAAACAGTACGCAGCATCGCCGGCCAGGGGGATTTAATGACCAGGTAGCCCTCTTCATTGGGTGGTACAGAGTCGCCTTCCTCATCCACTACATCTACCTGGACGCCGGGGAAGCCGCGTGTGCCGGAGCCGGGTTTGAGGGGCATACTGGGCAGCGGCGTAATCATGAAGTTGCCGGTCTCAGTCTGCCACCAGGTATCCATGATGGGGCATTTCTCTTTACCGATGACGCGGTAATACCATTTCCAGGCTTCCGGGTTGATCGGTTCGCCAACGGAACCAAGCAGGCGCAGGCTGGACAGGTCGTGGCGGTTAGGCCACGCTTCGCCGAAACGCATGAGGCCGCGAATGGCCGTGGGAGCTGTGTAGAGGATGGTGATGCCATATTTGGCAACCAGCGACCACCAACGGTCGGGGTAAGGATGGGTGGGCGCGCCTTCATACATGAAACTGGTCGCGCCCAAAATTAGCGGCGCGTACACGATGTAGCTGTGGCCGGTTATCCAGCCAGGGTCGGCTGCGCACCACCAAATATCTTCGGGCTTGATGTCGAAAACCCATTTGAGGGTAGTGCTGGTTCCGACCATGTAGCCGCCGTGGGTATGCAGGATGGCTTTGGGTTTGCCAGTGGTGCCGGAGGTGTAAAGGATGAAGAGCGGGTCTTCGGCGTCCATCACTTCGGTAGGAGCGTTGGGGTCAGCGATGGGCAGGGACATAAGGTCATGGTACCAATGGTCGCGTCCGGGAACCATTTCTACATCTTGCCCGGTGCGCTTGACGGTGACGACGCTTTGGATGGTTCCGGCTCGTTCCAGGGCTTCATTGGCGATTTTCTTGAGTTCGATGATGTTGCCGCGCAGCCAAGCGCCATCGGCAGTGACGAGGACTTTGGAATGGCTGTCTTCGATACGGCCGTGTAACGCCTCAGTCGAAAAGCCACCGTACACAACGGAGTGCATGGCCCCAATTTTGGCGCAGGCCAACATGGCAATCATCAGTTCCGGGATGCGGCCCATGTAAATTGTCACCCGATCCCCTTTTTGCACGCCCAGGGAACGAAGGACGCTGGCAAATTTGCTCACTTCGTGGTTGATCTGTTGGTAGGTGTAAACGCGCGTGTCCCCCTTTTCACCTTCGAAAATGAGGGCGGCTTTGTTGCGAACGGCCGTTCTCATGTGCCGGTCCAGCGCGTTGTGAATAATGTTGACCTTAGCGCCAACAAACCATTTATAAAATGGCGCATTGCTGTCGTCTAATACTGTTTCCCAGGGTTGGTACCACTCATAGTTTTCAGCGGCGATCTTGCCCCAAAAACCAGGGAGATCAGCCGTTGCCTCTGCATGAACCTGCTCATAATCAGGAATATGGGCATTGGCTACCACTTCCGGCGCCGGGAAATAAACCTCGCCTACCATCTTCTTATTCTCTGCCATCGGTGCCTCCTACTCTTAATAAATGTCTGATAGTGTATAAATGATTCGTGGATCCCCCAAACAAGTATAAATGCGAAACACAAAATCGTAAAACAAACCGGCGTAATCTGCGAAAAACAGCTTAAATGCCGTAAGAGAATTCGTAACTTACCATTGCTATCCTGGATCGGACATCTTTAGAATTGTAGTAGCGTATGTGCGGGCATTATAAATGGTCGAATACCCCTACATACATCGGGAAGTAAGACAATGGGATATAGAGGAAAAGAAAAGATAAGTCAACCAGAGCTTTCAGTTCCTACAGCAGACTGGGGGACTATGAAAGTCCTCCTCGTTGATGATCATGTGCTGTTCCGGGAAGGTCTCACCAGTCTCCTTGACTCTCAACCTGATTTATCTGTAATCGGATCGGCCAAAACTGCGGCTGAGGCTATTCATAAAACGCGCGTATTGCAGCCCGATCTCGTTTTGATGGATTTCGACTTGCCAGATGGCACCGGGCTGGATGTCACACAAACCATTTTGAACGATCATCCGCACACGAAAATTATTTTCTTGACGCTGCATGAAGACGATGAACGGTTGTTTGAAGCCATTCGTTACGGAGCGAAAGGTTATTTATTAAAAAATGTGTCGGTCACCAGATTGCTGTCTTACTTGCGCGAAGATGGGAGTAAGAGAACTATCCATTCTCAATTAATGACTAAATCCAGTAAGAATTGACCATCCAACTTTCATAAATATGTTATCAAGACGGCTTGATTTTAACCGTTTCTAAACCTGACGAATCTAATTCATTGATATACTATCCTAATAAGTATCGGTAAATTCCCAGAGATTGATAACGATTTAGCAAACAGTGAACACAGGAGAGAGTAATGAATCGAAAGCAATTATCTGTATTGGTAGTCTTCTTATTGTTAGCCGTCACAACAATTACGGTTTACGCACTGATAACAATAGATGGCAATGTTACCACTGATGCGGCTGAAACCGAATGGGCCAGCGCATCATGTTCCAATGATGCTGGGGGCGCAAACGATAATGGCGGCGGCGCGCGCGTGGATTTGACCCGCGCCTGTGTCTATGAAGGTGAATATTATGCGCCAGGTAATATTTACTTATATTGGAATTGGGATAATTCCAGCTTTACCATTGCTACAGAAGCGTGTGCTTTGTTTGGCAATGCGACTAATGGCGTTCCCGACGACGCCAATGCCAATTATGCGCTGTGCGGCACCGTTAACGGCAACCCCTCGACATTGACCAGCGCCACTTTGTATTCATGCGATAACTCCAGCGCCATAAGCTGCGGTACGCCCGCCGTGATCAATACGCCCAATTGTGCCGTCGCTGTCAATGGCAACGATCCATTCCAAGTGGGCAATGACACAACCATTGAATGTCAAATTCCCATTACCGATATTGGAGCCAACACGGTTACCCAAAATCGCGCCTTTTTAGATGTTTGTGATCCTGGCGGCCAGGATTGCTTAAATGCGACAGTTGTACCGCTGGCGATTCATTTAGCCAGCGCCGGCGCCAGCAGCGGCAATGGCCTGATTCTTCTGACGCTTGTTTTTAGTTTCGCTTTGGTTAGTTTGTTTGCTGTGCGCCGTCACCGCACGATTTGAGTATTTGAATGTGATTTGTTCCGGAGGGATGCTGGTTCACAGCACCCCTCTTTTTTTTGCTTGCCAGAAACGGCCGTTTCGGTATCCTAGTCGGTCATGCGCAAACAATACACATTAGCCGATGTCAAACAGGCCCTTGCCCTACCTGGCTTTGACGGGATGGCCGCCCAGAAAAAAATGACCCCCTCCCCGCGCGGGAACCGGCGGCCCGATTCTTTGCCGGGACAGGCGCGATTGGGCGGGGTGCTGGCGCTGCTCTACTGCCGCCAAGATGAGCTGTGTGTGGTTCTCACCCGGCGGCGCGACAACCTGAACAACCACGCCGGTCAAATTTCCTTCCCCGGCGGCCGGCGCGAAGGGTCGGAGTCGCTGCGGGAAACGGCCGTTCGTGAAGCCCATGAAGAAATCGGCGTCAATCCGGAAGCTTTGACCATCCTCGGCGCACTCACGCCGCTCTACATCTTGCCATCCGATTTTGAAGTACACCCTACTGTCGCCTGGCACGGGAATGGGGAACGGCCGATTTTCACCCCCAATGATGACGAAGTGGCCGAAATCCTGGAAACACCGCTGCATCACCTGATGAACCCGGCCACACGAGCCGAAGAGATATGGACGATTCGCGGCTACAACTTGCGCGTGCCCTTCTACGTTGTGCAAGGCCATAAAGTTTGGGGAGCGACGGCGATGATGTTAAGCGAATTCGTGGAGCGGCTGCGGAAGATTGAAGATTAATGATTAATGATTGAAGATTATGGATGGCACACATCCTAATCATCAATCATCAATCTTCAATTATTAATTTCTTCGGATGAAGGTGGACGCTTCCGGCGCATCAGTGATGGGCAGGCGGACGATGAAGACGCTGCCATTGCCGACCTGGCTGCGGGCTTGAATACGGCCGTTATGCGCCTCCACCAACTCCTTCACAATTGCCAACCCCAAACCCGTCCCGCGCCGCCCGCTGCTCCGCGCCTTATCCACCTGGTAAAAGCGCTCAAAAATGCGCGATAGTTCGTCCGGTTCGATGCCCCGCCCCGTATCCTGCACCACGCCTTCGACCGCTTTTTTGCCATGCGGCCGTACCTGCAAATGGACGCGCCCGCCGGTTGGCGTATGCGTCAAGGCATTGTCCACCAGATTGGTAAACACCTGCACCAGCCGGTCATGATCGCCCAACACCGGCGCGGCTGGGTTTACATCTAACGTCAGGTGAATATCTTGTTCCTGCGCCCGCAAAGCGAGGTTGCGCTGCACATCAGTCAAGACCTGGCCGAAATCAACAGGAACCCGCGCCAGTTCCAACTGCCCGGACTCGATACGGGCCAAATCGAGCAGCTGCGCCACCATGCGCGACATACGGTCGGCTTCTTTATGGATGATTTGGACCGCCTGGCGCTGCTGTTCGGGTGAAACGGCCGTGCCATCCAACAGCGCCTGGCTCCACCCCCGAATCGAAGTAATCGGCGTCTTCAAATCGTGCGACACGTTGGCTACGAAATCTTGCTGGGCATGCCGGGTCATCTTTACCTGAGCGGCCATGCTGTTAAAACTAGCCGCCACCCGTTGCACCTCTTCCGGGCCTTGGGGTGGGATTTGTTGATCATAATCCCCTTCGGCAATCGCTTCCGCCGCCGCCGCCAATTTTTGCAACGGCCGGGCCACCGACGCCGCAATCCCAAAGGCCAACAAGATCGCTAACAAAAAAGCGGCCGTGCCCGCGCCAAACAAAGGCCGGAAGAACAACGCTCGAAAGAAGGAAAGAGCGGTCGGCTCTGGGGCAATGTAATACACCTGGATACGGCCGTTCGCCCCGCCAACAGACGAGGGAGAATAAGCCAGCCAGCGCGACCCATCCGCCGCCCGGAAACGGCCGAATACAGCATTTTGGTCTGCCTCAGGCAGCAAACGCTGCGACAACGGCTCCACCCCGGTCATCGTTTCCCCTACCCAACTATCCGCGCTGTCATAAACCACCCGCTTACTATTGGCATTGGCAATCAAAACCCGCACATTACTCTCGGCCGAGAGGCGCGTTAATAACTCTTGCTGTGCCGCCGCATTGCCGCCCGATTCACGCAAACGGCTCAATTCACGCCGGTGGCTCTGGCTGACGCTGCTCAAATGTTGTAGCGAAGGGAGATAACGAACCGTGGGCCGCGTGCCAATGAGGAACAGCGCTGCCGCTACCGCCAGCAACACGGCAACAATGACGGCAATGTAGGAAAGGAGCAGACGGCTGCGGAGGGTCTTGAACATCTTACCTGGAAAAATACCAATCAATCGTGAAAAAGTTCAGCAGAAAGTGTTAGAGAAGTGTAAAGTGTCGGCAAGTTTGTAAGACTGCAAGGAGGCGAGTAAGCAGGTTTGCGACTGCATGAATTACTTGCCACAGGCGTACTTGCCTACTCGCTCACCAATTTATACCCCATCCCCCATACCGTCTCGATAACTAAATCGCTGCCGCTCAATTTGTCGCGCAGATGGGCGATGTGAACATCAACGGTGCGGGTCTGGCCGTAAAATTCGTAGCCCCAGACCAGATCGAGCAGTTGGTCGCGGGAGAGGACGATGTTGCGGTGATCGAGCAGGGTCAGCAGCAAGTCGAACTCTTTGGCGCGTAAATTAATGCGGTCGCCGGCGACGGTGATTTCGCGGCTGGCGGGGTCGAGGGTGAGATTTCCAGCCTGGCGTTTTTTGTTGGGGGCGTCGGTTACGGCCGTTCCCACCCGTCGCAAAATAGCCCTCACCCGCGCCACCAATTCACGGGGATTAAACGGCTTGGTCAAATAATCATCCGCGCCCATTTCCAGGCCGACGATCTTGTCAATATCATCGTCCCGCGCTGTCAACATGATGATGGGCAGATTGCCCTCGGCGCGGACGCGGCGGCACACTTCCCAGCCGTCCATCTCCGGCATCATCAAGTCCAGCACTAGCAAAGCGGGGCTGAGTTCTTTGATTTTGATCAAGGCTTGAACGCCGTTAACGGCCGTCGCCACCCCATACCCATCCTTCTCCAGGTACATGCGGGCTAGTTCGCGGATACTGGAATCGTCGTCGGCAATAAGAATCGTTTCTTGAGGCATGAGAATGCGTCATACGTCATACGTCATCAGGTTTTTGGCGCATGACGTATGACGTATCAGTTTATTTTTTCTTCACCAGCGCCACCGCTTCAATTTCCACCTGAGCGCCCAGAGGCAGCGCGGCTACCTCAACGGCCGAACGAGCCGGGGGATTTTTGGCGAAGAAACGGCCGTACACTTCATTCATCGCCCCAAAATCAGCCATATTTTGCAAAAACACCGTTGTCTTCACCACATTCTTCAAGCTGGAACCGGCCGCTTTCAACACCGCCTGCAAATTCTCCAACGCCCGCTCCGTCTGCACCGACACATCTCCTTCCACCATTTTACCCGTCGCCGGGTCCAGCGGAATCTGACCGGCCGTATACACCAACTCGCCAATCTTCACCGCCTGCTAATAAGGCCCCACCGCTGCCGGAGCATGTTCCGTACTAACAATCTTTTTCTTCATTTGCCTTTTCCTTCCGACTTTTTCGCCGAAACATAACATTCGTGTACTTGACTAACTGACTACTCGACTGCCTTCTCATAAATCCGGTATGTCTTATAAATTTTCGCCCCCATCATTTCAATGGCCCGATTCATCATATCATTAGTTTCCAAAATCCAAGACGCCTCGGCAAATTTGTATCCCTTGGCCACCGCTGCCTTCGTTGTTTCATGATACATCAACGCATCAATCCCCAAACCGCGATACGGCTCAATGACCCCCAAAATCAACACGCGCAAAAAATCAGCCTGGTTCTTTTTCCACAAACTGTACGCGCCACCCAGGTAAGAACTGAGAATAGACGGGCCTGGGTGAAATTTGTGTAAGGGTTGATTAGCATCGGGCAAAGAAATAGCGACGCCAACCGGTTCATCATCTTTTTCGACCATAAACGTCAGCGCGGGGTCGAGAATCAGCTTCAACCCTTCCGCCAGATGGTCGAATTCATGATCGGTCATAGGCACAAAGCCCCAATTTCGCTCCCAGGCGCTGTTGTAAATTCGTTTTACGCACTCTACTTCATTGTCCCAATCCTTCATATTTAGATTGCGAATGGTGAGATGATAACGCTCTTTAACCTTGCCAACCACCCGCAGCAGCTTCTCTGGCATCTGCTCCAGCGTCTCGTTCATATCAGCCCACCAAGCCCACAAATTCATCGCTTTAGTGAATCCGGCAGCCTCGATGAAATCAACATAATATGGCGGATTGTAGGTCATCATCACAACAGGTGGGCTGTCGAAACCGTCAACAAGCAAGCCGCACTCGTCATTGGTGGAAAGGTTCATCGGCCCCAGGATTTTATCTACCTTATGGTCTCTGGCCCAGTTACAGGCCGTCTCCAATAACAGCGCGGCCGCTTCCGGGTCGTTTAACACCTCAAACACGCCAAAATGAGCCGCGTTCTCTTCGTGAAACTCATTGTGCCGGTGGTTGATGATGGCGGCAATGATGCCAACCGGCTTACCCTCTCGCCGGGTGATGAAAAAATCAACTTCGGCATGTTCAAAAAAGGGATGCTTACCTTTGGTGAAAGCCGCCAACCGTTCATGGTATAACCAGGGAACCCAGTGAGGATCATCCTTGTAGACCATCCAGGGAACTTTGAGAAATTGACGCAACTGCTTGTTTGTTTGGACTCGTTCTATTTGCAAGCTCATGATGCGGGACCCTTTCGATGCGTGAAGATTGATGACTAATGATTGATGTGCAAGCGCATTTTAGCATGGCTGGGGAGAAGCGAGCAAATACAAAATTTGCCCAACCGCATCTCCTGACAGACACGGCCGTTTATGATAAACTTCTCTGGTTAAAATATGAATTTAAGCAGGTGGCAGGCGTGAAACGGCCGTTTCCCTGCCAACAGCAGCAATGTACACGCAAATCTGGCCCCTGGTCATCGAATTAGGCGATTTTAGGCTCACCAGCGTCACCCCATTAAACGAGGTGCTCTGGTTCATCGCCGGTCTATTGTTACTGACCGGATTGTCAGCGGCCGTTTTGTGGTGGCATCGCCGCGCCCGCCCCGATCCATTTATCTAAAAGTGGCAAGGTGGCCGGGTAAAGAAAAAGCGAACATTCCGTAACCCTGCAACTCTTAATCTTTCCTCAGGAGCAATAATTATCATGATTGATGTCAATCAACTTCGTCGCGGCGTCAACTTCACCCACGACGGTAATTTATACAAAGTAACCGAATACAGTCACAGCAAACCCGGCCGCGGTAAAGCGACAATCAAAGTTAACGTGCGTAATTTACGAACCGGGGCTAATTTGCAAATCACCTTCACTTCTGGCGACCGAGTCGAAGATATTCGTCTGGACAAAACGACCTACCAATATCTGTATGATGACGGTCAATTCTACGTTTTCATGGATACGGAAACCTATGATCAAAAACAGGTGTCCCATGCCGTGATGGAAGGTCACGCTCGTTTTTTGCGTGACAATATGGAACTGGAATTACTCACTTACGAAGGCGAAGTGTTGGACTTTATTCTGCCCAAGTCAATGGCGTTTGAAGTTGTGGAAGCCGAAAATGCCGTGGCCGGAGATACGGCAACCGGCGCCACGAAGGAAGTAATCACTGATACAGGTTTGAAGGTGAAAACCCCCTTGTTTGTCAATATAGGCGATACAATCAAGGTAAATACAGAAACGAGCGAGTATATTACGCGGGTGTAACTCGACAAAAAACCCGTATCTTCTCAAAATTTCGGGGCAAAGATTACAAAAGTTTCAAAACGGGCGCTATGCAGACAATATGTTGTTAAAACTTTTGTAATCTCCCCAGTTTATTGAGAAGATACAAAAACCCGTTGAAAACGGGTTGAAATGCGCTCGAACCGGGTCTTTAGCGCGTTTCAACGCACTTTTGGTATTAGATGTGGATTTCCAATCCACATCTAATTGTAAAGATGATTGTGTCAGAAATGAACCACGCCAAAATAACTGTCCGTTCGTGAACCTCCGGGAGGATGACTCTGGAGGCACATCTAAACTACGATGCTGACCAATGAGGGCAGAACGGTGATGATTGCGTTGGCGCTGCCAAAAACCTGGCCTGAATGATATCTTACGACTACCTTACAGTAATTTTATCTGTAAGGATCAATCCGTATAGTTTATCTACCACTTCCAAAATAAAAAAAGGAAGGAGCGGAAATAGTCTGAATCACAATGGAGCCAGACAGTGAACAAGTCAATCTTAGTAGCAGACGACGATCCCATGATTCGCAGCTTGCTGCGCGTGATACTGGAAACGGCTAATTATACCGTTTTTGAAGCCCAAAACGGAACGGAGGCCGTGGAAAAAGCAAAACAAATCCAGCCTGATGTCCTGATTTTGAATATTCAAATGCCACAAATGGATGGCATCACGGTTTGCCAAACTTTACGGCGCGAAGAGACAACGGCCGTATTACCCATTGTGATTCTGAGCGGTCAGGCACATATAACGGCCGTTAACCGCGGACTGCTCGCTGGCGCCAACCGGTATATGATCAAGCCCATGACGCCCAGCGCTCTGCTTAAAAATGTTTATGAAATGCTGGGCAACAATCCCACCCCCCCTTTACCAAACTAACAGCCAGGCCGCGACAGGCGAATTTTTCGCCGTGAATTGCCAGAATATCCGCTCTGATACACCCGACTGTCTATCCTTTTAATGCTGTAAACCCCTCCCCCATTGCCCGGTGACTGACTCCAATCGTCAAAAACGCCGCCGGATCTACCTCCGCCACCACCCGCTTCACTGCATTAACCTGCGGCCGGTACATCGTACACATCACCATGTACCGCCGGCGATGTGTGTAAGCCCCCGTAATCTCCCAATAGCTCACCCCCCGATGCAGCCGCTCCATCAACGCCGCCGCCATCTCCTCCGGTAAATCAGTCACAATCGTAGCCGTGCGCGTACTGCTCGCCCCTTCCAACGTGTAATCCGAAGCCAATCCTTGCAAAAACAATACCAAAATGCCATACAACGCAATTTCCCACCCAAAAATCAGGGCGGCAGCCAGAATAATCACCCCATCGGCAAAGAAAAAAGCCTGGCTTAAAGGCAAACCCGTGCGCTGTTGAATCACCCGGCCAATGATGCCCGTACCGCCGAACGTACTGCCCGCACGATACACCAACCCGGCGCTAATACCGCCGACAATACCAGCATAAATACTGCTAAGCAAAATATCATCCGTCAAAGGAAACTGCGGCATCCAAATCGGCAAATACACCACAAAGATATCCGTCACTACCGAAAAAACAGTAGCTGTATACAATGTTCGCACAACAAACCGCCAGCGGCCTAAATTGTAATACCCCAAAATTAATAGAGGCGTATTCATCACCCAATACATCAACCCCACCGGCCAACCAGTGAAACGATTGATCATAATGCTGACGCCGGATAAGCCGCCAGCGACAATATTTTCGGGAAGTTGAAAGACCACATAGGCCCACGCGCCCAATATCGCGCCTATGGTCAGCAGCGCGATCACTTGTACATTATGCCACACGCGATTCCCGGCGGGAAACCGGGCAAATTTGCGCCAATTACGTTTCATCTCGCTCTAGCTCTCCGGCAGACAAACCGGGCAGGGACAGGCCTGGCGCAAAAATTCCCAGGTGTAAATGCCCGCTAAATGGCCGTCACTCCATCGAAACTGAAGAGCATAACTGCCAACAGCTTCGACTTGCTCCAGGTTAATCCCTTCGTTGACGGTGTCACGAACAGCACGCCGATCAGGGGGCTGGCCCATGTTCTCATGGCCGCCGCGACATTCGGCGCAAGGGCAGGCCGCACGCAGCCCGGCGAAGGGGTAGCTGCTTTCATGACCATCATTCCAGGTGATTTTTACGACACGTTGGGTACGATCGGCCGTGATGCCGGTTGGTCGAAATTTGTTCATAAATCTAATGCCTCCGACAGTTGATGAAAATACTGTACCACCAACGTATTTATTTGCCGATCCCGGTTTTACGAGGTGGGGGGGTAAACGGCCGTTTACCCCGCACCTCGCTGGCGATCAGCATATTTGACCTTCAGCGTCGCGCTGAGTACGGTAAAGACAGCCATCTCATACGATTGCCATCTTTATCAGCGCCCAGCCATGCCCGCAAAGCTTTGGCGGAACAGCGCAACAGTAAACCTTTGACATATCATTATACAATCATTAACATGTTAAATAATTCAATGTATACCTTCTTACGCAAATAGCTTTTTCAAAATGTATGATCACCCTCCCGGAAGTTAGCCTGACCAAACCAGCTAACCACTCACGAACCTCCGGGAAGATGCCTTAATAGTTTTACTAAAATTTTACCTGTAATGATATCAACACGAATCAACCGCTGAGGAGGACAGTATTATGACCAGTATCTTGCAAACAATCGGCCTACAAAAAGCATACCAGATGGGCGAAGTCACCGTGAACGCGCTGCAAGGCGTGGATTTTACGGTTGAGAAGGGCGAATTTGTAGCCATCATGGGACCGTCCGGCTCCGGCAAATCTACTTTACTGCATTTACTGGGTGGCCTGGACGCCCCCAGCGACGGCGAGGTGATGTTAGGCGGGCGGCGGCTGGCCCATCTCAGCGACGATGACATCACGATTGTGCGGCGGCGGCAGATTGGCTTCATCTTTCAATTTTTCAACCTGCTGCCCACCCTGTCGGCGGCGGAGAATGTGGCCCTGCCTTTGCTGATTGACGGCCGTTCCCTGGACGAATACCGCCTCCGCATTGACGAACTGCTGACCTTGGTAGGGCTGGGCGACCGGCAAGACCACAAACCCGATCAGCTATCCGGCGGCCAGCAGCAGCGTGTCGCCATCGCCCGCGCCCTCGTCACCGACCCCGTCATCGTTCTCGCCGATGAACCCACCGGCAACCTGGACAGCGAATCAGGCGACGAAATTCTGCGCCTGCTGCGCCGCGCCTGTGACGAGAAGCAGCAAACCATCGTCATGGTGACGCACGATCCCAAAGCGGCCGAATACGCGGATCGAATTGTCAGATTAAAGGATGGATTAGTCGAGACGGGATAAACAGGATTCTTCAATGCTCACACAGGATAAACGTCTGTCTCAAGAAGACGGCCGTGTACCCATAACTCAGCTTCACTCAAATCAAGTTCATCATTCCAACTGATACCATATCCACCGGCATCCACCTGCACCGCATTGAAAAAAGCATCATGATGCAGCAGCGCAAACTGATCATCTTCAAGCAAGCGCGTACAATCATAAATTTTCTGCGTGCCGTTCTGAAATATCACCAACAGCCGCTTGCCCGGAATAGGACGTACAGCTTCAATTTTTGGATACTTGTCCATCAGTCTAACCCTGGTAATTTTCTAAAATCCTGCGTTTGCCACATTGTTAACAACTCTTTTTGGTACTGTAACGCCCATTCACGAATGAGTTTTCGCGCTCGTCGCGGCAAATCTCCTTCAATCATCTCCAATGTTTCTATCTCAAAAACGCCATTGTACTCGCCATAAATTGCGTGAAAATGGGCAACGCCATGTTCCCGAAAATACATCTTGATGAGGATGCCGTAGAATCTCGTTATAACAGGCATAGTGCAAGTATATCATAATTAGGAAATCCCATGCGCTCTACAAAAGGTCTTATTTGGCGCAACTTAACCGCCCACCCTTTGCGCAGCATTTTAACCGCGCTGGCGATTACGCTGGGCGTGGCCATGGTGTTGGCGGCCACTGTCATCGGGCAGGCGGCCAACCAGCAGGCAACGGCCGTCTCCGCCACCGCCCTCCCCATTGATTTAGAAATCGCAGCCAGGGACAACGCCCCCTTTGCAGCCCCCCTCCTGGCCTCCCCCCTCATCCAATCCACCCTGCCTCAACTTCACATCGCCGCCCAGATGCAGCCATCTGACCAAATGCAGTCATCCGGCCGCAGTTTGGAGATCGTTGGCACAGAATTGTCGCTGTACGCAGAAATTTATAGGCCGGAATTAGCCAACGGCCGTTTCCCCGCCACCCCCAACGCCATCATCCTACCCATGACCGTCGCCCTGCAAAACAATCTCAACGTCGGCGATGAAATCACCCTGGCGGCGGACGGCCGTCGGCAAACATTCATCGTTGCCGGGCGATTGAAATTGGAAACCGGATCGGTCATTGGACAGAAAACGACGGCATTTGTCCCTCTGGCGGTGGCGCAGGAATTAGCCGGGCTGCCCAACCAGGTTGACCGCATTGACGTACTGTTGGCTGCCGACGCCAATCCGGACGAAGCGAAAAGCAGCCTCTCGCAGCAGCTTGGCCCCGATTTGATTGTCTCCCGAACGGCCGTTCCCGGCAGCGCCAACTTCAACCTGATCATCATCCAGGCCGGGATGAGTATCGTCGGCCTCATCATCCTCTTTGCCGCCGCCTTCGTCATCCTCAACGCCTTCGCCATGTCCGTCACCGCCCGCACCGAGGAGATTGGGGCGCTGCGCGCTTTGGGAATGAAGCGGCGACAGATATTGCGGCTGGTACTGAGTGAAGCGCTGATTTTGGCCGCGATTGGCGCGGGTTTGGGCATCCTGATGGGGATTGGGCTGGCCTACGCTATTTTGCAAGGGCAGCAGTTGCTCGCCGACGCCGAATTTGTCGTGCCCTGGTGGGGACTGCTCATTGGGCCGCTGCTGGGGTTAAGCGTCACTCTAGCCGCCGCCTATTTTCCCGCTCGGCGCGCCAGCCGCGTACCGCCCATTGTGGCCGTACGCAACTATCAGGTAACGGCCGCTTCTGGCTGGGCCATTACATCCGGCAGTCGAATGGGTCTGATTTTGTTGGTTTTGACAATTGTGGGAACGGCCGTTTTCGCCCTCATCGGCCAACCCAACATCTTTGTCGCTCTGGGCGCGTTTGGCGTCGCGTTGATATTGTTGCTGGCGTGCATCGTCTTGCTGCTGCCGGGATTGGCAGTGCGGTTGGGAACGGCCGTTCGCCCCCTCCTTGTGCGCTGGCAGGGGACAAACGGCCGTCTCGCCGCCGATAACCTGAGCCGCAACCCCCTGCGCACCGCCCTCACTGCCAGCGCCCTCATGGCCGGGCTGCTCATGATCATCGCCACAACCGGCTTCCTGCAAATCTTCCTCAAAGGCGGCTTCAGCGCGCCCGTTTCCCAAATTCAGGGGGATGCCTTCATCTATTTCGACCTGCTCAACGTCGCGGACGACGAATTTGATTACGACAATCTGAATTTTGACTCCTTCTTCGACGCCATGGATCCCAATCTTACCGGCGAATTGGAGGCTTTGGCCGCCGCCGGAACCGTCAGGCTCATGCCCATACGCGGCGTGGAAGTACCGCCGGAACTACAATTAACGCCGGGCAGTCCCGCCTTGCTTGTCGATCCGCAATCCTATTTTGACAGCGGTAATTTCACCCTGTTTGAAGGCGACCAGGCGCAGGCGTTGGCCTGGCTGGCGCAAGGCAACGCCATCCTGCTGCAACCCTATCTGGCCGAGCGCGTCAACGCTGGCGTAGGCGACACTGTAACCATTCCCACGCCGCGCGGAGATGTGGATTTCATCGTTGCCGGGATTGGCGGCAGCAGTTTTCCGATGGCGATTTTGCCCTTCAGCGCCGGCAAACAGTATTTTGACGCCGCCGAACCCTCGTTCATCGGGCTGTTAATTCCCGACAGCCAGGATGCGGAACAAGTGATGACGGCCGTCGAAGCTATCGTCAATCGCTATCCTGAGTATGCCATTTTCCACGTTGACGACATGATTGATCCGGTCATGTCCGCGATGGGTCAACTGCAACAAACCTTGACCGCGCTCCTGTCCATGGCCGTCATTGTGGCCGCGCTGGGCGTGGTAAACACAATGGTCGTCAATGTGGCCGAACGGCGGCGCGAAATTGGCATGTTTCGCGCTGTGGGAGCGACGCAGCGGCAGGTGCGGCAAACGGTCATCGCCGAAGCCGCTGTGTTGGGATTCATCGCCGCGCTGATTGCCGCGCTGTTCAGCTTTTTGCTCATCGGGCTGCTGGCCTTGTTATTTATCCCCAATGGGTACGCTTCAATGGGCGTGATTGTGGATGCGGCGCTGTGGCAGGAAGCGTATGGGCCAGCCTTACGCGATATGAGCGCAGCAACGGCCGTTTCCCTCATCCTGGCTCCCCTCATCGCGGCGCTGGCCGCTGCCTACCCCGCCCGGCAAGCCGCCGCCGTCAACATCGTGGAAGCGACCCGCAGCGAACGACTGTCGCTGACCAAATCGGGCGACGGCCGTATCGAATCCCATCGCCGCCAACCAACCCGCCATCTCACCAGTCTGGCCTGGCGCAATTTGCAGGAACACCGGCTGCGTACTTTTTTGAGCGCGACGGCCGTCGCCCTGGGCACAGCCACCTTCGTCGCCGCCGATTTTGCCAACAGCGGCATCCTCAACCTGGAAACCGGCGGCGACAACCTGCTGGCTTCCTTCATGGACGGGATGGGTATTATTTTGCAAGCGATTGGCGTCATTATTTTGGCGGCCGCCGCCTTCCTCATTTTTAACGCCTTCGCCATGACCGTCGCCCAGCGGCGGCGGCAGTTGGGCTTGCTGCGCTCGTTGGGCATGACGCGGCGACAGGTTGTGCGCCAATTGCTGGCCGAAGCGTGGCTGACCGGCGGCGCAGGCACGCTGTTGGGACTGATTGCCGGGCCGCTGTTAGGCAGCGTCATTTTGCAATTTATCAAAGCCAGCGGCGTTGAAATTGGCAGCGGCGCCATCTCCTTTTCCACCCTCCTCATGGCCATCGTCGCCGGATTGGGCATCACCACGCTCTCTGTTTGGATTCCGGCCAAACGCGCGGCCAAAGTGTCGCCGTTAGCCGCGTTACAAGATATTGGCGAGCGGAAGCTGGAACAGCAATCGCCAATCTTCAATCTTCAATTTTCAATCGCCATCTTTTTAATCTTTGCCCTCACCCTCTATCTCGCCATCGCACCACCCGGCGCATGGATTGGTTTGCATCCGCCCTGGCATTTTCTGGTTCCCTGGTTGGTGATGGCCCCCTGGTTTGTGGCGATTGGGCTATTGCTGCCCACGTTGGCGGAGGCGATGCGGCGGATGACGGCACGGCCGTTAACCCGCATTTTGGGCGCAACCGGCCGCCTCATCAGCGACAACATGGGGCGCGACCGGCGGCGGACGACGTTGACCATCCTTACCTTCGTCGTCGGTCTGGCGATGATTGTGGGGCTGAACGGGATGCTCACCTTCATGAATGAAGTCCTGCTGGTGGAATCGGCGCAAGGGTTGCTGGGAGAGACCATCTGGTTCGTTCACCCCTTCGACAACAGTAATGGCCTGGCCCAATTAGACGAGTACAACCGGGGCGAGGGGCTATCGCCGCAGGTGCAGGCGGACGTGATCGCGTTGGCCGAAGGGCGGGCTGAAGTGCAGGCGCAATATATGGCGCTTGTGCCGGAAATTGGCTCGCCGCTGCCAGGGTTTCCGACGGCTTTGACTGACGCTCGCTATTTGGCAAACAGCCACCATTACACGCTGACGGAAGGGGATTGGGAAACGGCCGTTCCCATCATGGAAGGATCGGGCTGCGGCTTGCTCATCCCGCCCACCGTCGCCGGTCAGCATCAGGCGAGCGTCGGCGACACGCTGACCATCACCGGCAAAAATGGCCCGGTCAACTGCACGGTGGCCGGGATTGGGCATGGCGGCGCGACGCCGGTATCCATCATCAGCATCGCGGCCAAAGATGCGTTTGTGGATGGAGAGCCGACGCAATTGTCGGTACGGCCGTATCCCGGCGCCGACCCCACTGCCCTGGAAGCTGATTTACGCGATTTGGCCGAGCGGCACGGCGACGCCGCCTGGGTGACGACGCCGGAAGATGAAATCGCTTCGGTCATTGATACCAGCGACCAGTTGGAAGGAATCGCCAACGGGATGCTGCTGCTGGCGGTGTTGGCGGCGGCGCTGGGCATGATCAACACAACTGTGACCAGCGTCACTGAGCGACGGCATGAATTGGGCTTGCTGCGGGCGGTGGGCGCGACCCGGCGACAGGCGACTCTTGTTGTCGTGGGCGAAGCGGCGTTGATGGGCTTCACCGGCGGCTTCATCGGTCTGATTGCCGGGGCGGGCGTGACGATGATTTACGCGCTTTCCTTTGGCGGCATCCCCTTTGGCCTGGTGGATCTGGCGTTGTGGCCGGCGGCGTTGCAAAGCGTTGGCCCAGCGCTGGCGCAGGGGTTGCCGGCGCTGATTTTGGTTCCCATCGTCAGCGCCAGCGCCGCCTATTTCCCGGCGCGGCAGATTTTGCGGGGAACGGCCGTAGAAACATTGCAGGAACAGAGGCCCACATCCGTGAAGCGGCAGGCAGCGGGATTGTTGAGCCGGGGCGGCATTCGGACGCGGTTTGTGCTGGGTACGGCCGTTCTCATGCTCCTCGTTTTGGCGGGATTAACGGCCGTCGTCGTCCGCCACTCCCGCAATTACCTGGAAGAAACGACAGCCGACGTCGTGACCTCGTTAGTCGAACTGAACGCCAGCATGGTCGAATTCAATCTGCCGCCGGACGCCGATATGCTGACGTTGGACGCGCTGCAAAGCGGCAGTTTGGACGCCGACGCGCTGCTCCAATTCCGCTCCCTGATTGACGAGATGAACGCCTACGGGCTGACCGAGTTTGTCATCGCCGACCAGGATGATATTGTCCTATTTGGCTTTGACATGGGGCAAATGGGGACGGCGCTGGAGCCATTGGCAGATGAGGGGAAGGCGGTTACGGCCGTCACCGAAACCGACTCCGGCCAACGTGAAATCCAAGCCGCCGCCCCCATCCGCAGTGAAAACGGCGACCTATTGGGCAGCGTGCGCCTGCGGATGGAGTTGGGCGAAATCGGCGGCTTTTTGCGCGATTTGAACCGGGCGATTTTGGGGATGGGAGCGTTCATTCTGGCGTTGGGGCTGGCGCTGGCCTGGCGGACGACGACGCCGCTAGCGCGCGCGACGCGCCAACTCTCGGCGGGGGCGGAACAAGTGGGGCAAGGACGATTTGCGCCGCTGACCCTGCCCCGGACGTCGCTGACGCGCCGTTTGTTGAATGTGTCGCTGCGGGTGAAGTTGACGGCCGTCATGGTCATCCTCCTCATCCTGCTGGTGGGCGCGTTGGAACAAGTCATCCTACCCATCGAGCGGCGCAAAGTAGAGGAAGTGACGCAGAACACGCTCATCGCGGGGACGGAATGGATGGCGCAGATGCTCTCATCCGGCATTGCCGACCAATCGGCGGCCCTTTCCGATTTCAGCGATCTCAACGATTTGCTGCGCCTGATGCAAGGGTCTGACATCGGCCAGATACAAGATTTGAGCCGGCAGATGCAAAACGAGGCTATCGCCTACAGCGCATTGATTAACGAAAAAGGCATTATCCAACTGTCCGACCAGTTCGATTTAATTGGCGGCGAAGTTGCCATCCCGGCCCAAACCCTGATTAAAGAGGCAGATTGGCAGGGCGAGCCTATCTGGCACATCACGACGCCGCTGCGGGATGAGGCCAGCGGAGACGTGACCGGCGGGCTGCAAATTGGCGTGTATCAACTGGTTATCGAAGATTTTCTGGCCGAGAGCCGGACGCTGTTCCGGTTGGCGGGTGTTATCGCCGTGTTGGCCGGGGTGATTCTGGCCCAGGCGATTGGCGGCGCAGTGTCGGCCCCCGCGCGGCGGCTGGCGGCCGACACCCGCCGCGTCGGACAAGGCGACCTGTCCGTCCAGTTCCGGGTCAACAGCCGGGATGAGTTGGCCCAGTTGGCCGGGGCGTTTAACGAAATGGTCGTCGGGCTGCAAGAGCGAGAATGGCTGCGGGATATGTTCGGCCGTTTCGTCAGCCAAGAAGTGGCCGAGGCGATACGAGCGGGGCAGGTAAAGTTGGAAGGCGAAAACCGCGTCGTCAGCGTCCTATTCTGCGACATTCGCGGCTTCACCGCCCGCTCCGAGAAATCCACGCCGGCCGAAATTGTGGCCTTGCTTAATGAGTACCTGCCGGTCGTCGTCAATGCGGCGCAAAATCATGATGGCATGGTCAACAAGTTTGGCGGCGACAGTACGCTGGTCATCTACGGCGCGCCCAAGCCGCTGCAAGAAAGCGCCTATCATGCGATCCGCACGGCGCTGGAAATGCACCAGAATTTGGCCCTGCTCAATCAACGATTGGCCGAACGGGGCGAAGAGCCGATCCGCATCGGCGTGGGCATCAACACAGGCACGGTGTTGGCCGGCGCGGTGGGGCCGCCGGAACGGCAAGAGTACACGGTGATTGGCGATACGGTCAATCTGGCGTCGCGGATCGAGGCGTTGAATAAGGTGTACCCGCAGCATGGCGTTTTGATTAGCGGGCAGACGTATGAGGCGCTGGGCGGCCGTCGGGCGGCGTTTGCGTTTACGGATTTGGGCGAGGTGCAGATTCGGGGGAAGGCGGCGGCGGTAAGGGTGTGGGCGGTGATTAGACTACAAAAGTCTTGGAGACTTTTGTAGTCTAATCGGTTCGCGGATTTGGGCGCGGCGCAGATTCGGGGGAAGGCAGAAAAGGCGAGGGTGTGGGCGGTGGGGACGGCCGTTCTCCCACCCACCACAACACCACGCGGGAAAACGGCCGTGCCGGATGAATAGCGGCGTTTGGCGGGTACGGCCGTTTCCAGAAAGCTCTGAAAATCACCTTAACTCAAATTCTCCAAATCAGCCAAATCTTGCAAACGGCCGACTGCCTTCTTGTTCTTCTTCAGGTTTTCCAAATCAATAAATGGCAAGGCAACCCCATCAACCATTTCCTCAACGCGCCTGGCGTAGCAATCTGAAAATTTGACGCCTTTCAAGCCGGTAATCAGGTCAATACGATTAGGCGGGTATCCCAACTGAATAATGATGCCCGGCTCCAGAAAATCGGCGGCGGTAAGCCCCAACGAAGCAAATCCAAACTGGTCGAGCGCTTTAACGAGGTTGGCCGCATTTTGCTCATCAACCCAAACCCAAATATCAATATCTTTAGTGAATCGAGGATGCCCATGGAAAGCAACCGCATACCCCCCTACCACAAGATAGCGAACATTATTATCGTTTAATGATTGTATAAACTCTTTGAAATCCGGGGTCAGTATCATATTTCCAGGCAATATAGGCGCGTCGAATATCTTCCAGAGCGGTTAAACGGGCCGCATATGGCTGTGTTCGCCAGTAAGCAAAATCGGATGGTTGTTCGTTAATCCTTATCTTTCTTACGGTTTTGGCAATTTTTTGCGGATATTTTTCCGCTTGAATTTCTTCGGACATGATAGGCTGATTATACCAGATTACAAAAGTCTGCCAGACTTTTGTAATCTCTCTGCGCGTCAACAGAAACTCCGCACACCCGAATTGGAACGGCCGTTTTCCTATCCCTCCGCCTTCCGTTATAATTTCGCAGGGGTAGTTTGCGAACCGCTCCTACAAGCGCATATAACCAGGAGACACCCTATGCCCGCCCCGCAAAAAATCCACGACCTCATCGCCCAATTCGAGCGCAACCGCAGCGATTACCGCGCTGTCAACTATAACGAAACCGAAACCCGCCGCGAATTTATTGACCCCTTCTTCAAAGCGCTGGGCTGGGACGTAGACAACCAGCAGGGCTACAGCGAAGCGTACAAAGAAGTCGTCCACGAAACGGCCGTCAAAGTGCAAGGTAAAACCAAAGCCCCCGACTACGCCTTCCGCATCGGCGGACAGGCCAAATTCTTCGTCGAAGCCAAAAAACCCTCCGTCAACATCAAAGACGACATCCACCCCGCCTACCAGCTGCGCAGCTACGCCTGGAGCGGCAAACTGCCCCTCAGCATCCTCACCGACTTTGAAGAGTTCGCCGTCTACGACTGCCGCCCGCGCCCCGTCAAAAGCGACAAAGCCGCCCACAGCCGCGTCATCTACTTCACCTATGACCAATATATCGAAAAATGGGACGAGATCGCCGCCATCTTTTCCCCCGAAGCGATCCGGCGCGGCTCCTTCGATAAATACGTGCAGTCAAACAAGCTCAAGCGGGGCACGGCCGAAGTGGACGACGCTTTCCTGGCCGATATTAGCGGCTGGCGCGAACTGCTGGCCCGCAATATCGCCCTGCGTAACGAGATTAAACCACGCGAACTGAACTTCGCCGTCCAGCGCATCATTGACCGGCTCATCTTTTTACGCATCGCCGAAGATAGGGGGATTGAGCCTTACGGCCGTCTCCGCAACGCCGCCACAGCCGATCCCGTCTACCCCGAACTGTGCCGTCTGTTCCGATTAGCCGACCAGAAATACAACTCCGGCTTGTTCCATTTTCAGGCCGAAAAGGGGCGGGAGGGGCGAGACACCTGGACGCTCGGTTTGCAAATAGACGACAAGCCGCTGCAAACCATCGTCAAAAACCTCTACTACCCCGACACCCCCTTCCAGTTTGACATGATCCCGGCCGATATTCTGGGGCAGGTGTACGAGCAGTTTTTGGGCAAAGTCATCCGGCTGACGGCCGGGGGACGGGCCAAAATCGAGGACAAACCGGAAGTCAAAAAGGCGGGCGGCGTTTTTTACACCCCCACCTACATCGTCGAATACATCGTCGCCCAGACGGTGGGCAAACTGCTGGAGACGCGCAAGCCCGGCCCCAAAGGGAGCGCCGCCCAACTGGCCATCCTCGACCCGGCCTGCGGCTCCGGCTCCTTCCTCATTGGCGCGTACCAATACCTGCTCGATTGGCATTTGGAGCAGTACAAACAAAAGCCGGAACGATGGGCCAAAGGGCGCAATCCGGCCATTTTCCAAAGCGGAGACGATTGGCGGCTGACGATTGGCGAGCGCAAGCGCATTTTGCTGGCCAACATTTACGGCGTGGACATTGACCCGCAGGCGGTGGAAGTGACCAAGCTCTCGCTGCTGCTCAAGGTGTTGGAGGGGGAGACGGAGGCGGTGCTGAAACCGAGGCTGCTGGCGGAGCGGGTGCTGCCCGACTTGAGCGGCAACATCCAATGCGGCAATTCGTTAATTGGGCCTGATTTTTACGCGGGGCGGCAGCTGTCGTTGGGCTTGCTGGATGAGGAGGAGATGTACCGGATCAATGTCTTCGATTGGGAGGCGGCGTTCCCCAACATTGTGGGCTGGGGCGGGTTTGATGCGGTGATTGGGAATCCGCCGTATGTGCGGCAGGAGACGCTTGGCGAATTCAAATCATACTTCAAAAAACATTACAAAACGTATGCGGGAACGGCTGATTTATATGTTTATTTTGTAGAAAAGGGGATTGGTTTACTTAAGAAAGACGGCCGTTTTGCATACATCATGGCAAATAAATGGATTAGAGCAAAATATGGCAAACCTCTACGAAAATGGCTGAAGCAAGAAAATATAGACCAGCTAATTGATTTTGGCGATCTCCCTGTTTTCCAATCAGCAACCACTTACCCTTGTATTGTGTCAGTAAACAAAAGCAAACCGATTAACTATTTTTCGGTAACAAAACCTGATACGTTGCAATTTTCTAATTTGGCTGAATATGTTGATGATAATGAATATGATGTCAATCTACCAGCGTTGAATGATGATGGTTGGGCATTGGTAGATGAACCTACGAGGTTGCTTCTTTTGAAGCTTTTACAAGTTGGAAAGTCATTAGGGGAAACTCTTGATCACAAACTATATTATGGAATCAAAACTGGCTTAAACAAAGCATTCGTAATAGATGCGGAAACAAAAGACGATCTTGTCGCAAAAGATTCTCGAAGCACAGAACTTATAAAACCATTTTTAGCTGGACGTGATATTAAACGATACCAAACGCCAAACGCAACTCGATTTCTTATTTTAATCCCATCTGGTTGGACAAATGCCCAAACTGACACAACAAATAAATGGGAATGGCTTCAAAATAATTATCCAGCAGTATCCGAACATTTAGCTCAATACGCAGAAGCAGCACAAAAACGATCTGATATGGGGGATTATTGGTGGGAGTTGCGGTCATGTGCATACTACGAAGAATTCGAGAAGCCAAAATTGATGCTGCCAGATATTTCATTGCATGGGAATTTTCTCCTTGATTCTGGAAATAATTTTTACTGTGTCAATACTGCTTATATTCTTGGAACCTCAGACCTTTATTTGTTGGGGATTCTCAATTCTAAGTTGATCGCCTTCTTGTATGGTCATATGTCCCCTGCGTATCGAGGTGGATATCTACGATTCATTTACCAATATCTTGTACAGCTTCCAATTCCTGTTCTAAATGAGCCAGAGCAACGCAAGCAGTTAACGGGTTTGGTTGAACAAATGCTGGACTTGCACAAGCGGCTGGCAACCGCCCGGCTGCCGCAAGAAAAAACCCTCCTGCAACGCCAAATCGCCGCCGCCGACCGCCAAATAGACCAACTCGTCTACCAACTCTACACCCTCACCCCCGCAGAAATCGCCATCGTCGAGGGACTAAGACTACAAAAGTCTTGAAGACTTTTGTAGTCTTCGTCGGCGCAAACAGGAGCAACCAATGGAACCAGGCAGTTACTACCACATCTTCAACCGGGGCAACAACCGCGAAAACATCTTCCGCGAAACTGAAAATTACCGCTTCTTCTTGCAACGGTACAAAAAATACCTGACAGCGTATGTCAATACCTACGCCTACTGCTTAATGTCCAACCATTTCCATTTTCTGGATCGCGTCCATGACGATCCGCGTCTGGCGCAAATCACATCCGGTAAGTTAACGCCTCTGGAAAAAGCGTTCCGCGATTTTTTCATCTCTTACGCCAAAAGTTTTAACAAGCGCTACGGCCGTACCGGCAGCCTGTTCCAATACAAATTCAAACGCAAACCGGCCGATGATTTGGCGTATCGAATGCGGCTGGTTGTTTACATTCATGGCAATCCGATACGGGCCGGCCTATGCGCGCGCTTTGAGGATTGGCCGTATAGTTCGTACCGCGCCATTTTGAGCGATAAGGAAACGGCCGTGCAGCGCGACGCCGTTTTGCAATGGTTTGGCGGGCGTGAGGATTTTATTGCTTTTCACGAGGAGTATAAGGATTGGCGACCGTAAGACTACAAAAGTCTTGGAGACTTTTGTAGTCTAGGTGTTCAGATGAAGCGACGGCGGCCGTGCAGGCCGCCTGGGAGACGGCCGACCGCGCCTATAAAAAGGCCCTCAAAATCAGCCGCGTCGTCTTCAAAGGGAACCAAAAAGCGCGCAGCGCGCTGGGGTTAAGCGGCAGCCGCAAGAAAAGCTTGAGCGGCTGGATCGGTCAGGCGACGAATTTCTATACCAACCTGCTGGGCACGCCCGACCTCCTCGCCGCTATGACGCCTTACAGCTACGATCAAACCAAATTGGAGGCGGAAGCGGCGCTGGTGCAGGCAGTCGTAACCGCCAGCGCGGCGCAGGATAAGGAACGGGGCGAAGCGCAGGAAGCGACTCAGGCGCGGGATGCCAAACTGGACGAGTTGGATCAATGGGTGGCCGATTATAAGGTCATTGCGCAAGTAGCGTTGGCCGATTCGCCGCAGCAGTTGGAGCAGTTGGGCTGGGTGGCGGCATCGTAACGGCCGTATGCCCCCCTATTTTTCCCCATCCGTGTCTAAGAATTCTGAATGAGCAGCCGGGAACGGCCGTCTTCAATCCATTTCACCGCCAACGCCACCCGGTTTTCACTATCCAGCGCGTTCCAGTAATCGGCCAAAATCTTTTCAGCATTCCCCTGGCAGGGAAGGAGCAGAGGGTCGCCGGAAAAGCTGGGCAGAGGACGGCCGTCGCCCATGTATGTCGTCAAGCCATAACCCAATCCCGGCGGCGGCGGGGCGGGGCGGTAGGTGAAGCGGTCAGTCAATGCCGGATCCGCGGAGTTGGCTTTGAGGATGGAGAGGGTGAGGGGAACGGCCGTGTCTCCCGGTTTTAACATGCCGCTGATGCGCGGCGTATAATTAGGCGCGTCTGGTTCTCGTTCGCGGGTGAGCAGCGCCGCGTCAAACGTCCCCCCGGCGGCCAATGTATCCGCCAGCGTCCGCGTCTGATCGCCATTGCCCGCCAGGTAGACGCCGGGCAGGGTCAGCATCGCCTCATAGATGATCAGCTCCGGGTTTGCCACCCGCGACGAATCAATCGGCTCTGTGCGCAGCGTCTCTCCCTCGGCCACAAAGCGGCGGTTGCGGCTGTTGTCGCTCCGCCCCATGATCCAATACACCAGCGCCCAGCCGCCGTCATCCGTCCGGCCAATCACCAGCCCCCGTCCCGGATAATTGTTTTGGCGGAGGTGTTTTTCAAAATTGTTAGAAGCGGTTTTTAAGTAGCTCATAGGAGTTTGTAGAAGTAATTGGTAGTTGGTAATTGGTAATTGGTAATTGGTAATTGGTAATTGGTAATTGGTAATTGGGTAATTACCAATCACCCAATTACAATCTAATGATGAAACAACCGCACCCCGGTCAGCGCCATCGCCATGCCGTACTCATCGCAGGCGGCCGTGACCACATCATCCCGCACCGAACCGCCGGGCTGGGCGACAAAGCTCACGCCGCTCCGAGAGGCGCGGTCAATGCTGTCGCGGAAGGGGAAGAAGGCGTCGGAACCGAGGGAAACGCCGCTGAATTGATCCAACCATTCCCGCTTTTCGGCTCGCGTCAGGCGGACGGGCGGCTCGGCGAAGCTTTGCCGCCAGTACGCTTCTGCCGCCGGGGTCAGTTCGTCCAGCAAGAACTGGTCAATGGCGTTGTCCCGCTCCGGCCGTTTGATGCCCTGGCGGAAGGGCAGCGCCAACACGCGGGGATGCTGGCGCAAGAACCAGGCGTCTGCTTTGCTGCCCGCCAGACGGGTGCAGTGGATGCGGCTTTGCTGTCCCGCGCCGACGCCAATGGTCTGGCCGTGGAAGGCGTAACAAACGGAGTTGGATTGGGTGTATTTGAGGGCGATGAGGGCGACGATCAGGTCGCGGCGGGCGTCTTTGGATAGCTGTTTGTTGGCGGTGACGAGGTTGGTCAAGTCGTCGGGGTGGGGGACGGCCGTATTCCGCTGCTGGGTAAAGGTGACGCCGAATACGTCGCGGGTTTCGGTAGTCATCTGACCAATAGCCGTTGGCTCATAATCGGGATCAATCTGGACTATCCGGTACGCGCCTTGTTTCTTCGCCTTGAGAATAGCCAGCGCTTCCGGCTCGTAGCCGGGAGCGATGACGCCGTCGCTCACTTCCCGCTGCAAGAGGCGGGCGGTGGGCACGTCTACCACATCGCTCAACGCCGCCCAATCGCCAAAAGAGGAAAGACGGTCGGCCCCGCGCGCCCGGGCATATGCTGTCGCCAACGGCGATAGTTCCAGCCCGGCCACAAAATGAATGTGCGCCTCCACCTCCGACATGGGTACAGCAACGGCCGCCCCCGCCGGACTGACATGTTTGAAGGAAGCCGCCGCCGGTAAGCCCAGCGACTGCTTCAATTCGCGCGCCAACTGCCAGCCGTTGAGCGCGTCCAGCAGGTTGATGTAGCCGGGCGCGCCGTTCAGCGCTTGAATGGGCAGCTGCCCTTCCCGCATGAGCGCCTCGGCCGGGGTTTGGTGCGGGTTGCACCCATATCGTAGTTCGATTTTGTTGTTCATAAGTCTCCATATGATGACAATGAATCGTAAAAAGGAACGAATTCAGGGTCTCTGGGATTTCGCGCGGTTAGTTCACCGGATGGTTAATTTTTTGACACGAATGGCACGAATTTTCACGAATTTTCTTATTATTCGTGTCATTCGTGTTATTCGTGTCAAGTTTTTTCCTTGACCCCGCGAAATCCTAAAGAACCCGAATTCAGGTTCATTCCCTCATTCGTTGTCTTGACCCCACAAGCTCTCGAACATCACCTTGTTCCGATCATTGGCGATGAGTCAGTCGGGAATGTCAATCGGGTAATCACCAGGAGTATAGCAAGAAATCGCGGGGATTAGCAGAGTCGAGGCTTTAACCGGTCATCATCTCGCTGGTTCCAACGGATTTTGTGGGTTCGGGATTTAAGGGGCGTTCAAAATGATTATGACGCCATTTTGAAGGTAATTACGAGGGGTTCGTTCAAAATTAACTTTGCAGTTTGTTGGTAATTGGGTAATTGGGTAATTGGGTAATTGGGTAATTACCAGTTACCAATTACCTGGTTACAAATTTTCAAACACTAAAGTTATAAACGAACGTCGCCTAAGCGAGGTTTAGACCAGTGGCAAATCAGGCTGATGGCGGCTAGGCTTAACATGGGCAGCCATTCTAATTGGCGCACCCATGCCAGTTCACCAAAGTTGAGGGGGTCTATGTAGGTCAGGTAGGAAAATATCAACGCGCCGCTGAGATAAATCCAAGGAAGGGCCAGCAGCCAGCGCTGTCCGGATTCTTTGGCTGAGGGTGGTAAAAAGGGCAGGAAAATGAGCAGGCTGAGCAGGTACCAGGGGTGCAGTGTGGGGGTGATGAGGATGTAGGCGATGAAAGGCACGGCCGTTAACCGCAGTGTGTTGAGCGTGTCTTTCTGCCGCCGGGCGCGCAGGAAAACGGCCGTTACCACCAGGAACAAGGCCATGACAAGCATGATCTTGCTTAACCCGACCGAATCAGGCACACCGCGCCGGTTGAGAACCTGTTCCAGCCAATAGAACAAGCCGCTGTTAAACTGCCATTGACGGCCGTAAATCCGCAGCGCCCCAAACAAGCCCATCCCATCCAATTCGCCGCACAGCCCCCACCCGGCCTGCCAGCCAAAGGGAACCAGCAGCCCAACGGTAAAAAGGCCAAATGCGCTACGCTGCCGCCAATTCCAATGCCAGAACAGGATGGGGAACAAGAGGAGGGGCAGGATTTTGGTCAGGGTGGCCAGGGCGAGGAAGAGAGGAGGGAGGAGGGAGGGAGGAGCAGCGTTACGAATGGAAAGAGCCAGGGCCAGGAGGATAAGGAAGATCATCCAGGCGTCAACGTGGGCGCCATGACTGATTTCGACGATGACGAGCGGGTTCCACAGGTAGAGCAAGAGCCGCTGCCGCGGCAGGGAAGCGGCGGCCAGCAGACGGGAAATCAGCCAGGCGCTGAACAAATCGAACAGCATCATGGCAATTTGCATGGCCAGGGGGCGGAGGGGGAAAACGGCCGTTATCCCCCAAAACAAAAGCTGGGCCGCCGGCAGGTATGGGCTGGCCATCCAGGCATTGTTCACCTGGGCGCGCGGCGGGGCGTCCAGATAATCTAGTTCCGGGGCATTAACGGCATAGGCATAAGGGCTGACGCCGTGTGTGGCGACATGGCCGTCCCAGAGGTAGCGGTACACATCATCTGACAGCGTAGGGGTGGTGAGCAGCAGCAGCAAACGAAAGAGAACGGCCGTTCCCCACAGCCAGCGTTGGGGAACATCTCGCCGCTCGGCCCAGACCAGGATACCCAGGTAAGCGACAAAGGCCAGCAGATACCAGGCGATTGTTTCCGGTGTACGGCCGTCGCGCAGCGTCCCGTAACGCCACTGCATCGAAACCATGCCGCCATAAGCCAGCAGTCCCACACCGGCCGCCAGCAGCAGTCCCCATTGACGCTTCACGTTCATTCCCATACGGCCTAAATGTTTTTAATTTAAGCGCCAAAAAGCTGCTGCCACAATGGCGGGCCTAAAATCAATAGCCCTACCAATACCGCGCCCATTGCGCCGACGAGTACGGCCGCTGCCGCCACATCTTTAGCAACTTTTGCCAGCGGGTGAAATTCCGAGGCGCTCATATCTACAAGCGCTTCCAGAGCGGTATTCATAAATTCGGCTATCCACACGGCCGTTATTGCCAGGATAAGAACGGCCCAGTCGCGGGCGGGCAAACGCAGCCAGAGGCCCAGGCTGATGACGCCCAGGCTGATGACGGCGTGAATCCAGGCGTTGTGTTGGGTGCGGAGGACATACCCCCACCCCTCAAAAGCGTATTGGAAACTCTTGGCCCGGTTGTAGAGTTCGGTGCGATTTTTTTCTGACATATTACGTTTCGGTGGGGGCGATATGAGGCAGGCCAAGCCGGGTTAAAACGGCCGTTTGCGCTCCCCACATAGGCTCTTTTTCCGCCGGTTCGGCATGATCGTATCCCAGCAAATGCAATGTTCCATGAACGGCCAGCAGTTGTAATTCGGCCGTCAGGTTGTGCCCGGCGGCCTGCGCCTGCCGCCCGGCAAAGGGCACAGAAATGATAATGTCGCCCAGGTAAACAGGCCGGTCAACCATTCCCGGCATGGGGTCGCCCGCCGGAAAGCTGAGAACGTCGGTCGGTTTATCATGCCCCAGGTAATCACGATTGAGTTGGCGGATATGGTCGTCACCGGTTAGCAGCAGCGTCAGCGTGGCCGGGGGAGAGAGTTGACAGTGATTGAGGGCAGCGGTAACGGCCGTTTCCAACAGCGCCATCATCATTCCATCCACCTGTGTCCGTGTAGCTTCCTCGGCCACTTGAACATCAATGACAAAATCGGCCATCGTCACCTCGTCGGCGCATCCTGCGTCAGCGCCGGGTTGGGTAACGGATTTAACGGCGGTGAATCCACCGGCGCTGGCAATTCATCCTGCGCCTTCTGTTCATCCACCGCCAGCGCTTCATTTCCCGGATACTTCACCCGCATATGGAACCGGCCCTTAAGCGTCTTCACAAAAGAACCCTGTAACGCTTTAACATCCCCCAGCGTCAGTCCCGAATCATCTAACTGCCCCTCTATCAGATGTTCACTCACGATAGAAGTTACTAGTTTTTCAATGGCCTTCTCCGAATTGGGCCTCAGGGCGCTGGATGTGGCGTCAATGGCATCGGCCAGCATGACGATAGCTGTTTCGCGCGACCGGGGGCGCGGCCCCTTATGCCGAAAATCCACCTCGTTTACATCGTCCGCGCTTAAACCGGTCTGCTCGGCCTGTTCCTGGGCTCTGGCATAAAAACTTTTAATGACCCGGTCGCCATGATGTTCAGCAATGAAATCGCGGATACGGTCCGGCAGCCGGTGCTTACGCGCCATCTCCAGCCCATCGGCCACATGACTGATAATAATGTGCGCGCTGGCAGCAGGGGGCATCCTGTCGTGTGGATTGGCTCCTTCCTGGTTTTCGGTGAAGAAAGCTGGCTGCTTAATCTTGCCAATGTCGTGATAAAACGCGCCGACGCGGATAAGGGTGCTGTTGGCCTTTACTTTTTCGGCGGCCATCTCGGCTAAATTGGCGACCATGATGCTGTGATGGTATGTGCCGGGCGCTTTTCGCAGCAGTTCCTGGAGTAAGGGATGGTCTAATCGGGACAGGTCTTGCAGTTGTAGGGATGTGGTGACGCCAAATAAACTGCCCATGATGAAAAAGCCTATCAGTGTCAGGGCAGCCGATAAAACGCCATTGCCCAATCCATACAAGAGAAGCTGTAGCAATTCAATTACATCAAAGTCTTGTGGCAGCCGGAAAATGAGGATAGCAACCATGTGGCCTAATGCTGCCAGCAGTCCGGCGCGGAAGAATGCATTGATGCGCTGGGCATAGGCGTCATGCAGGGTTAACAAGGCCAGCAGTCCGCCGGTGGCCATGTAAATGGTTATTTCCAGGGAATTATGGCTGAGGAAACCTACCAGGGAGGCCATGATGATGGTTATCAGGATGGCAAAGCGGTTCTCGAAAATAACGGCCAGCAGCATGGCCATGGCGCCAATAGGGAACCAGTAAACCAGGAAGCCGGCGCCGGTTGTCATGAAACGGGCAACCAGGGTAAAGATGAGGAGTATTATGGCCAGGGCGAAGAGGTAACGGCCGTTAGCTCGCAGTTGGCTGCGATACTGCTGCCAATATAAAATAATCAATGTCACGGCCAGCAGCGAGGCCATGAAAATGCTGCCCACACCCCGCCAATCTAGTTCTTGCTGCAACAGGCCCAGTTCTGTCAGCATCTCGATGTTGGCTTCTGTCACCACATCACCGGTGAGAATGATGCGCTGGTCTTTGGTAACGCTGCGCACGATTGGTTCAATAGCGGCGACGGCTTCTTCGCGGGCAACGGCCGTTGCCGCTTCGTCTGGGAAAATGGTGGCCTCGATAAATTGGGGGGTCAGGCTGGTAACCACATTCTCCTGGGTCGGCGTCAAATACAGGCTGGCCTGTCGCCGCGCCGAACGCTGCACACTGCTCAACTGGTCTTCACGGATGTCCTGGCGCATTAACTCATCAATAATGCCCAAGATATCCGCCCTGGCGACGGCAAAGTCGGTTTGGCTCAAGTTGAGCAGGTCAAGACCAACCGGTTCCTCAATTTTTAAGCCATCAATCGCTTGCAGGTAACGAAGTTTCGTCTCCTCGGTAGCCTGTACGTCTGCTCGTACCGTTTCAATAAAGGCAAAGATGGCGCGCGCCTTGCCTAACTGCGCCCGCCCAATATCCAAATTTAGCGGCGTGGAAACGGCCGGCACACTGGCGCTGGCCTGTTCCTGAGCCTGTTTGGTAAGCACCTGGCTGGTATAGGTTAAAGAGCGGGGGGCCAGAATATCGTTAGCGGCGGGCTGCCCGACAACCACATTGATATTGGTCGACGCGACCTGGTTGAAGGAAAGGATAAGGGTCATGCCCAGGGTCAACAACATGGCAAACAGCCAGAGCAGCGATCCCTGCGCCATTTGCTGTAGCCAGCGCCACGCCGGGCGTTTTGTTTCTTCCAAGGTACTCATCGGCACAGCCGTTACCGGCCTTGCAGCAGCTCCCGCACGACTTCATTGACTAAACGGCCGTCTGCTTTTCCCTTCACTTGCGGCATCAATTGTCCCATCACCTGCCCCATCGCCTTCATATCTACATCGCTCAACCCGGCAATGACGCCAGAGGCAAGGGCGCGAATTTCAGCGCGGCCCATCATTTGGGGCAGGTAATGTTCAATGACGGTCAATTCCATCTTTTCATTGGCAGCCATTTCGGGGCGGCCTGCCTTTTCATAATCAATAATGCTCTCGCGCCGCTGTTTGGCCTGTTTGCTCAATACGGACTGCACGCCGGCATCATCCAGCGTTTTCCGCTCATCTACTTCGACCTGTTTAACGGCGGCTAACAACATGCGCAGCGTATTCCGTTTATCCGCGTTTCCGGCGCGCATAGCCATAGCCATGTCGGCGCGTAATTGTTCTTTCAAATTCATACGATCATTCCTCCAAACTCAGCAAACCCGGAGTCTGACGCGAATCCCATGAATTAAGAACTTATTTTCCGTGCAATTCGTGTCATGCGTTACGAAAATCTCGATCTGCTGAAACTAGATTGTAGCAGATGAAGGCGGAAGGCAGAAATTACAGGTAGAAGACAGAAAGCGGCTAATTCCGCCAGGCGGCCAGGAACAGCAGCGCCCAGCCGGCCAGAAAAGCGGCCCCGCCTAACGGCGTTATCGCCCCCAGCCATTTGATGCGGGTAAATATTAACAGGTACAAACTGCCGGAAAACAGGATGATCCCGGCCAAAAATAGGTAGCCAGCCCAACTGGTGAGCGCGCCCGGCCATCTGGCGGCCATCCAGGCAGCTATAAATAAAGCCAGCGCGTGAATCATGTGGTAGCGAACGGCCGTTTCAAATGTCGCGCCCAAATTATGTTTCGTCAAATACTCACTCAACCCATGCGCGCCGAATGCCCCTGCGCCCACGCCCACAAACATCAACACCGATCCTAATAACACAAAATTTCGTTCCATCTTAATCTCCAGTCTCCAATCTCCAGTTCTCAGTCTCCCCGACCTCAACGGCCATTCAACGTCTTGGCCACATGATGCACTAAGCGCTCGGCGACGGCCGTTTTGCTTTGCAGCGGCATCTTTTCCACCACCCCGGCCGAACTGAGCAGGATGATCTTGTTGGTGTCCACCCCAAAACCGGCCCCTGCAGCGGTTACGTCATTGACGGCGATGTAGTTTAACCCTTTACGCAGGAGTTTAGAACGGCCGTATTCAAACGCATTCTGCGTCTCAGCGGCAAACCCCAACGCCACGCGCGGAAACCCCGTCTTCTCCCGCTGCTCCTTCACCGCGCTCAAAATATCCAACGTCCTCTCCAGGCCAATCGCCAACCCCCATTCCTGGTCTGTCTTCTTGATTTTCTGGTCCGACTGCGTTTCCGGGCGAAAATCGGCCACTGCCGCCACCATGAATAACGCATCGGCGTCTTTAACCGCGGCACAAACCGCATCGGCCATCTCCTGCGTCGTCGTCACCGCAACATGTTCAGCGCCGATAGGAATGGGCTGACGCACCGGCCCGGCAATAAGCGTCACCCGCGCCCCGGCATCCAGCGCCGCCTGGGCCACCGCCAGTCCCTGCTTGCCGGTTGAACGATTGCTGATAAAACGAACCGGATCGAGGGCTTCCTGGGTTGGCCCGGCCGTAATGACAACGTGACGGCCGTGCAGCGATCCGCCCCGCGCCAATGCCAATCGAATGTGAGCCAGTAGTTCCGACGGCTCAATCATCCGACCCAATCCGGTCAGTCCGGAGGCCATGCGCCCTTCAGCCGGCCCGGCGAACAGCGTCCCCCGCTCACGCAGTAGGGTCATGTTGGCCTGGACTGCCGGATGCTGATACATGCCGCCATCCATCGCCGGCGCCGCCAAAATGGGGCATCGCGCCGCCAACGCCGTTACGGTGAGCAAGTTGTCCGCCAAACCCTGGGCCAGTTTCGCCAGGGTGTGGGCGGTGGCCGGCGCTATGACGAGGAGATCGGCCGTTTCGCCCAGCCCCACATGGCGCACATGATCATCCAGGCTCCACATATCTGTGAAAACCGGCCGTCCGGTCACCGAACGGAAGGTCAACGGCGTCACAAACTGCGCCGCCGCCCCGCTCATGCTCACATCTACTAATGCCCCAGCCTGTGTTAATTTAGAAGCCAGGTCAACGGCCTTATAACAGGCAATTGAACCAGTCACGCCCAACAATATTCGCTTGTTTTTAAGTACGGTTATCGAGTCCATGATTATAGTGTAAAACGGAACGAGCAAAACGTAAAATGAATGTCGCTGTATCATCCTTATCAAAATGTTGAATGCCCGAATTTCTATCCTGAAAAATAACGACCAAGCCTCTCCGGAGACCGGCGCGGTTTTGACACGTCACCTGACTGATTTACATCTGATAGAAACCGCACCAGTCGTAGTAGTTATCCTGAAAAAATATGCAGCAATTTCAAATTTAGAACGTCTGCCGCCAATGTCACCGATTGAAATCGGTGGCTAAGACAGGAAACGTGCTGAAGCACGTTATGGCCGCGCCGATCAACGTGCTTTAGCGCGTTTTTCATATTAGCCGGTGAATTCATTCATCGGCAAACGCGGCATAATTGGAATTGCTGAAAAATATGATTGCGATTCGACGGGGTTGCCGCTGACTGTTATAATGGCCGCTTGATTTTCCGTTCATTGCGGACAAATAATAAATGACTGGACACTGGCGTTTTTTACTTTTTCCAGCGTAGGACGATTTTGAAAATCGCCTTACCCATTCCAGTGTAGGGCGATTTTGTAAATCGCCTTGCGCGCCAGGGAGAAATCTGAAATTCGCCCGACTCCAGTAATAAATAAAAGCGAAAGAGGAAACAAGGCTAATATGAACTTTCAACCTTGGGCCCCTTATTTGGGGGTCGCAGAAATTATTCTGGCTATCACTTTAACCGTATTGGTACTCATGCAAACAAAGGGGGCCGACCTGGGTGGTTTTATGGGCGGCGGCGGCGGCGATACTGGCGGCAGTTTCCGCACACGCCGCGGCGTTGAACAAACGATGCATCGCGTCACCATTTACATCTCGGTCGTCTTCTTTATCGTAACAATATTATCTTTTTTGGCCTGGGGACAAGCAAGCTAATAATTATTAATTGGCGTCTGGTAAATTGTCCTGCGACCGGAGTAATTGAGTGATTGCGTCATTACGTAATCACTCATGAATATGAAAATTAATCTTCGTTGGCAGTTGCTCCTGGCAGTTATGGGCATGGGGTTGATTTTGGCCTTGCTCTCATATCAGGTGCAGACGGCAAGTCTTTGCACAACGCGAGTCCCGGCGGCCGGCGGCACGTTTGTTGAGGGGATTGTGGGAGCGCCACAGCATCTCAATCCTTTGTTGAGTGATCCCTACCCGGTTGACCAGGAATTGGTAAGCCTGATATTTGATGGCTTGACTACTTATGATGAAACCGGCAATTTAGTTCCTAGCCTGGCCGAATCCTGGACGGTTAGTGAGGATGGGCTGACATTAACTTTCAGGCTGCGCCAGGATGTGGTATGGCATGATGGGGAAGCGTTTACGGCCGATGATGTTCTCTTTACCTACGCTCTGCTGCAAGATGACATGTTTCCCGGTTCTGCAGCGCTGAAAAGATTGTGGCAGGCGGTCACGGTGAATAAGTCTGGCCCATACAGTATTGAGATTATGTTGCCGGAACCATATGCGCCTTTTTTGGAAGCCACAACACGGGGGATTTTGCCGGCTCATTTGCTAGAAGGGAGTACGGCCGTTTCCCTGCCGGCATCCCCCTTCAATCGCGCCCCCGTTGGCACCGGCCCCTTCATAGTCAACCCCGGCCAAAACTGGGATCGTGACCACCTCCTCCGGTTAACCCCTAATCCGGCTTATTGGCGGGAAGGCGACCAAATCGCCGCCCTTGAATTCCGTTTCTATCCCGATGAAACAGCGCTGCTGGAAGCATTTGCCGCTGGCAACATTCAGGCCATCACCAACGTCTCACAAACCATGCTCCCGTCCGTCGCTGCCCAGCCAGGAACCCGCCTCTTCACGGCCGCCGAACCACATTATACGGCGCTGATCTTCAACTTAACTGAATCAGGATCTGCTTTAGAAACAGTCGAAGTGCGGCAAGCGTTGGCCTATGCTTTGGACCGTGACCGGTTGGTAGATGAAACGGTCAACGGACAAGGCGTGCCCCTGGAAGGCCCCTATTTGCCAACTTCATGGGCTTATAATCCCGCACTGCTGACGGCCTATGCTTACCAACCTATTACGGCAACGGCGCTGCTGGAGACGGCCGGTTGGCGCTTGCTGGACGGGGCTGCCATCCGGCAAAGGATGAAACGTCCCTCAACCTGCGGCTGCTTACCCTGGACAATACCCCGGACAAAGAACTGGCCAATCAAGTTGCCGCCCAATGGCGTGAATTGGGAATAGGCGTTACTGTTTCAGTGGCGGCCTCAATAGAGGATTTACATGACATGCTGGCGGCCAGAGATTTTGATGTGGCCCTGGTGGAAATTGCTGCCGGTAGTGACCCGGATTTGTATGATTTTTGGAGTCAGGAGGCAATTGTCCGGGGTCAAAATTATGGCGGCTGGAATAATCGCCGGGCTAGCGAAGCGCTGGAAAACGGCCGTAAATTATGGAATCGGGATGAAAGACGGCCGTTTTACGCCACCTTCCTGCGCCAATTTAATAATGATTTACCGGCCATTACCCTTTACCAGCACGTGTACACCTATGCCCTGAGCCAGGATGTGAACCAGGTTGAAATCGGCCAAATTTCCCACCCGCGTGATCGCTATCAAAACTTCGCTGACTGGTTCCTTCTTTATCGCAGTGTTACCATTAGTTGCCCTGAAGAATCAAATTTAACAGACGTTTATCTGAATTAACCTGATAATTTGGTATAATACACACATCATATGGGCTTCTTTCCATTTTGGAAAACTAAGTCCAACATAAAACTGGGAGATTTTGGAAATGGGAAGTTTAGGCACACCCGAATTACTTATTATTTTGGCTGTCGTATTGCTTGTTTTCGGCGTTGGTCGAATCGGCAAACTCGGCAGCGAACTCGGCAAGGGCGTTAGCTCATTCCGCAAAGGATTACGCGAAGGCCAGGAAGAAAATACTGAAGAAACCGAAAAGACCGACGGGTAAGGGAATGTTTGTGTATGACTTTGGCGTTTGGAAGTTGGCAACCAGGTAACCAAGTAATTAGGTAATTGGTAATTACTCGATTGTCAGCAAACTACAAAGTTGATTTTGAACGAGCGCTGAATACGATACACCGGATTTCAAACACATATGGATAGTTTTTTTGGAATCGGCGCACCGGAGCTTATTCTCATCTTGCTATTGGCCGGCATTGTCATGGGGCCGCAGCGGATAAGCCAGGTAGCCCGGTGGCTAGGTAAGACAACAGCACAATTACAGGCGATTTCCCGCCAATTTGTGCGCCAATTAAATACAGAATTGGCGGCGGCGGATGAAAGCGGCGATCTGAAAGGGGCGATAGATGATATTCAAGCCCTGCGCCGCCAGGTGAATGATTTACGCCAGGAGTTAAAGTCTGCCGCCACAAAACCGATAACCGAGGGCAAAACGGCCGTTAACGAATTCCAGGAAATGGTTACAAAGAGTTTAACCCCGGCAAATGAACCAGATAATCAAAAAGAGAATCGAATCGCTCCTCCCACATTATCCTCGTTGCCCAACCTGGTTGAAGTTCCTGACGACCCTGAATAATGAATAACGCCATAGATACCACTGACGTAGAAGAAGGGCCGCAAGATACGATACTGACCCATCTCAACGAACTGCGAAAACGGATTACCTGGGATGTTGTCAGTATCACTGTTACCACCGTTCTCAGTTTCATTTTTGCCGAGCAGCTTCTGGATTTTTTGTTAAAACCCTATGCCGCCAGCAATCCTTTGGGAGCCGAACTGCAAGTCCTACGTCCCACCGAAGGCATCGAAACATTCTTCAAAGTTTCCCTCCTGGCTGGCGCCGTATTATCCATGCCTATTATTCTGTACCAACTTTGGCTCTTTATTGCCCCTGGCCTGACGAAAAAAGAACGCAAGTATGTTTATATTTTCTTGCCCAGCGCTTTGCTGCTTTTTGGACTGGGTATCTCTTTTGCCTGGTTTATCCTGGTGCCGGCCTCCGTGCAATTTCTAGCCAACTTTTTGCCCGATGTATTCAACCCGGATTGGACCGGCCAGGAGTATATCGGTTTCCTCATCACGATGCTTTTTTGGATAGGGGTCAGTTTCGAGATGCCGGTCATCGTCTATTTCATCGCGCGTGTGGGTCTGGTATCGGCCCAAACCCTGCGTGAACAGTGGCGTATGGCAATTGTAGCTATTGCGGTTATTGCCGCCGCAATTACGCCTTCTATTGATCCCATTACAATGCTGTTGACGATGGCGCCGCTCACAGCGCTCTACGGCTTGAGCATCTTCCTCGCCTATGTGGGGCAGCGCCAGTTCAATAAAGCGATGGCTGTTTAGAACAGTTAGTCCAGGTCATCCATATCAATAATTAGAGGAGGGACGGCCGTTCTCCGCCGTGTCAGCCAATAAGCGGCCGCGCCGCCGCCAATAAAACCAAACAGATGCGACTGCCAAGAAATGCCAATTTGCTGTGGCAGCGCCCCCCAAATCATCCCCCCATACAAAACCAACACAACCATAGACCACACAATGGATGAGAAACTGCGTTCAAAATAACCACGCAGCAACAAAAACCCAAAGTAGCCAAAAATCAAGCCGCTGGCCCCCAAATGAACCGTGTTCGAGGGCGCAACAAGCCAGATGCCCAGACCGCTGACCAGGGTCACGATCACCGATACGACAAAAAAATCACGGAGACGACGCACCATCACAAACCAGCCCAACACCAGGAACGGAACAGTATTCGCCGCTAAATGACCAAATCCAGCATGCAACAACGGCGCCAATAATATGCCCCAAAGGCCAACGGCCGTTCTCGGCCAAACGCCAAACCTATCCAGCGCTCCTCGGAAAAACAGTTGGTCCACCGCCTCGATGAACCAGAGGAAACTCACAAATCCGCCCAGAACAGCCACTTGAATCTTGAACACGCCTTGAATTGTTTGTAATCTGTTTTTTTGCGCCATCATTTTATTCTCTAATCAACAAAGCAGCCGCTCCGTTTATCTTGCTGGCTTTCAGCCGCTGCAAAACTGCGTTCGCTTCGGTAAGCGGGTAAATTTTCACATCCGTTTTAATAGAGATTTCCGCCGCCAATGGCAAAAACTCCTCTACGTCCTTCCGCGTCACATTGGCCACACTGCGTAATACGCGCTCGCCCCACAAAAGGTCGTAAGGCATTTCAGGGATGGGACTCATGTGGATAGAGTTGATAGCCAGCGTTCCGCCCGGACGTAAATGACCCAGCGCCAATGGAATCAACCAACCAGCAGGGGCAAAAGTAATGGCGGCATTCAGCGAAACCGGCGGCGCATCTTGCGCCAGACCAACCCAGGCTGCGCCCAACGCCAGAGCATGGCGGCGATGTTCCTCGCTGCGGGTGAAAACGTATACATCGCAATCCCAATGACTGGCCACCTGGATAACCAGATGGGCGCTGGCCCCAAAACCGTACAACCCCAGCCGCTGTCCTGGTTGCAGGCCGCTTAAACGCAAAGAGCGATACCCGATAACGCCAGCGCACAACAACGGCGCAGCTTCAGCATCGGTAAAGTGGTCGGGCAAGGGATAAGCAAACCGCTCATCAACAATGGTGTACTCGGCATAACCGCCAGCAGCATGGAGACCGGTGAAACGAGCGGCGGCGCACAAATTTTCCAACCCGCGTTGGCAATAATCGCACGCACCGCAAGCATGATTGAGCCAGGCAACTCCCACTCGCTCCCCGATGGAGAACCGGCGGCTGCCCGCGCCGTTTTTTTCCACTTTGCCAACAATTTGATGCCCAGGGATGATGGGCAGTTGGGGCAGATCCAATTCTCCTTCAATTGTTTGTAAATCGGTATGACAAACGCCGCATACGTTAATTCGTAAGCGAATCTGACCAGGCCCAGGCTCGGGCACGGCCATTTCCACCGCCATCAATGGACTCTCACTAACTGGTTTAGGCTGCAACAACCGCATCGCTCTCATAAAACTTTCTCACGCCCCGCTTCAAGTTTCCCGCTTATACTTCCCGCCAGCGATCCTATCCAAAATCTGCATATCTTCTTTGGATAAAACGCGCGGATCGCCCGCCGCCAACGCGGCCAGGTAAATAGCGGCCTGTTCTTCCAATAAATTTAATCGCAGCAGCGCTTGGCCGACCGATTTGCCCACAACCACCGCGCCATGATTTTGCAGCATGATAGCCGTGGCGGAACGAAGGGCCAGGGAAACGGCCGTTTTCAGATTCTCCGTCGTGGGGGCAATATATGGTAAAAGCGGCGTCGTTCTGCCCAAATGTAAGTAAAAATCCGGGGTAAGCGCCGGCAGAGAACGTCCCAGCAGTCCCAAACTAATCACATGCGCCGGATGAGCATGGATAACGGCTTGCGTTTTCGGCCGTGCCTCATACGCCCCCAAGTGCATCGCCAGCTCCGACGACGGCTGGGGCAGCCGCTGTTCCCATTGTGGCGTTCGGGGATTAATAA
Source organism: Chloroflexota bacterium (assembly GCA_024275635.1). Classification (GTDB taxonomy): domain Bacteria; phylum Chloroflexota; class Anaerolineae; order Promineifilales; family Promineifilaceae; genus JACKCC01. The sequence goes on from JAJRYT010000010.1 coordinate 59,025, forward strand.
AGACAAAATCCGACTGGGTTAAACTGCCTAAATCGGCTCCGGAGCGGGTAATCACAATCTTACCCTGAAAACGGCCGCTTAAATTACCGGCCCACCCCTTCACCATGCCGGCATCCACAATACGCCGTCCCGCTTCAATTAATTGCTCAATCATGAGTCATCATCCACTCACTAATCCCCGCCATTCGGCCCTGGCTGCGCCAAAACTCGGGCAATCGGCCGTAAATCCAGCCACCACTGTCTTTTGGGTCGAGCATGCTCCACATCCAACATGCGGGGAACATCTTCCAAATTTGTAAACTCAAGTTGGCCGTCTAACTGGCCAATACAAGCGCTCATCGGTTCATCACTGCCAATCTGCGTTTCCAGAAAGTCAACACACCGGGCCGCCAATCGTGTCGCCAGGATACGATCAAAGGGAGACGGATCGCCGCCTTGCTGCAAATGACCCAAAATCGCCTGGCGTACATCAAACAAATCGCCGCCCTCTTCCTCAAACAACGCATGCATAAAACTGGTAGAATAAATCGGGTTGGCCTTTTCATTGCGGATCACCAATCCTACCCGTTTGCCGCGTCCAAACCCCTCGCGCAGCCTCCGCACATCTTTTACCAAATCGTCCAGCGTCACGCCCTCTTCATGCAAGTAGACCCGCTCGGCGCCAGTTGCTAATGCACCCATCAAGGCCAGATACCCGCAAAAATGCCCCATCACTTCTACCACAAAAGTACGCCGGGAGGCAACGGCCGATTGTTTGATTTTGTCTACAGCTTGAATGATGCTGTTCAAAGCCGTGTCGGCCCCCACGCTCAACTCAGCGCCAGGCAAATTGTTATTGATGCTGGCCGGCAAGCAAACCATGGGGATATTGAATGCCGGGAAATTTTCACGCCGACCGTACAGTTCCAAAGCCGATTGATACCCTGTCCAGCCGCCAATCACCAATAATCCCTCAATATTATGTTGTTCCAGGTTACGCGCAATCGCGTAAAAATCGCTGCCGCTGGGAACGGTTCGATTTGTCCCCAATTCTGCGCCGCCGCGCGGCGCCCAGCCCCCCACCTTCATCCAGTCTACTTCACGAATATCCCCTTTAATCAAGCCGCGAAAACCATTGTAAACACCCAACATGATGTGCCCTTTGTCCGCGCCTAAACGCACCGCCGCGCGAACGGCCGTATTCATGCCCGGCGCCGGGCTGCCGCCATGAATCACCCCAATACGCAGCCGCCTTTGGCCTGGTTCTGGCTTGTGTGGCAAAGCGCGTACCAGCGTGCGCACAATCCGGAAAGAATCACGAAAACTACGGCCGCGCAAAGCCATTGCCTGTTCATAATCTTGCGCTTTTATCGCCTCAGCTACCCCCCACGTTTTTTGCAAACAATAGCTTAACGACGCACGCGTGATTTTATTACGCTGAATGCCAATAACAACCGGTTCCATTTGGGCTTCACCGGAGAGCATCGCGTCTACGGCAGCGCTCCCCATCTGTGTGCTCACATTACGGTCAAAAGCGCTGGGCGACCCACCGCGCTGCACGTGACCCAACACCGTCACCCGCGTATCTTCATTGAGCCGCTCCTCCAACACCTGTTTCACGTATTGGCTGGTGATGGGGTTGCCATGCCGATCTTGCGCCCCTTCGGCCACAATAACGATACTGTCACGGCGGCCAACCCGGCGGCCCTCGGCTAATACCGCGCACATCTTCCCTTCCCAATCGTCCAGATTAGGCGGCGATTCGGGAATCAGCACCCAATCGGCTCCAGTGGCCAGCGCGCCCATCAAGGCCAGGTAGCCACAGCGCCGCCCCATCACTTCCACAACAAAGCTGCGCTGGTGACTGGCAGCGGTGCTGGAAATTGCGTCTACCGCATCTACGATACGATGCAACGCTGTGTCCGCGCCAATAGTCATGTCGGTTCCGTACATGTCGTTGTCAATTGAGCCAACCAGACCAACAATTTTGAGCGACTGGTAACGCTCGGCCATTTCCCCGGTGATCTGGCCGGTTTCAGCTAATTCGGCCAATAAGCCCGGCCACTCATTTTGCAAAGCTTGCGCGCCCGTCAAGCTGCCGTCGCCGCCGATGATGATCAGTCCCTCGATACCGTGTTGGACAAGATTACGGGCGGCTTGTAAACGGCCGTTTCGCTCCCGAAAAGCGTGGCAGCGGGCCGAGCCGATCACTGTGCCGCCTTTCTGCAAGATTCCGCCCACATCATTCCAGCCCAGGGGCTGAATGCGATCACCGCCATCCACTATGCCCTGGAACCCTTCGTAAATTGCAAATGTCTTTGCCCCCCGATCCAGGGCAACGCGCACAACAGCCCGCACGGCTGCATTCATCCCTGGCGCATCACCTCCGCTCGTTAAAACACCGATCTTCATCCTTTCAATCCTTATTCTTCGTTTCGATTATTCGGTGCAACCCATGGATCGTATCAATAGTAACCCACCAATCTTGCACCTGTCCGGCATGAACTGCAAAGAGCCATAAACAGAAAAAAGGCCGTCGCTGTCTGCCTTGCTTCGATTTTACATCCATCTTCTGCTATAATTTCGGCCGTTGGCAAGCTGTTAACCCTGACCGTTCACAGTCAGGGCCAATCACAAACCCGCCCTCGTAGCTCAAAGGATAGAGCAATCGCCTCCTAAGCGATAGATGATGGTTCGAGTCCGTCCGGGGGTATTATACAAAAGATGAAGGATGAAGGCAGAAGGCAGATAGTTCCGCCTTTAATCTGGTCGTTTCCCAACCACAATCCCCTCTTGCAGCCGAAAAGTAAACCCATCCCACTGCAAAAAGGCGGTGGCTGCGCCGTGACCTTCCGTTAACATTGCCCGCAGGTATTGCTGCATCACCGCATCATGCCGCGCGGCCCATTTTTCAAATTCAATACGTTTGTCCACTGTCTCCTGATGGACAACAGTCAAATCCACGTCCGTAAACAGAGTCAGCCATTCGTCCAGGCGCAGGCAACGGCCGTGACTGGGATCGCGTAACTTCTCAAATGCATTCACATAATCGCCGGCCGCCCCGGTCGGAACCACATTATCCACGACGGCCAATAGCCCGCCAGGCTCCAGAACGCGGGTTGATTCGCGCACAAACAGTCCCACGTCCTCAAAATGATGCGGCGCAATACGGCAGGTTACCAGGTCAAAACTGGCGTCGTCATAAGGCAGCGCTTCAGCGTCGGCAGCCTCTACCGTCACATTATCCAGCCCCAATTCCTGCGCCCGCTGTTGGGCAATTGCCAGCATTTCCGGCGTGATGTCTGTGGCCCAGACGTGAGCGACATGGGGAGCAAACGTAAACGCCGTATGTCCGGCGGCCGTGGCAATGTCCAGCACGCCCCAATCCGGCTTCGGCTGCACAAGTTCAAGCAATCGCTTCAGGCTGGCTCCTTGGGCATGGGGTTTGCTGGTCACATAATGAGACGCATTGGCGCCAAATTGTTTTTTGATGAGCGATTTACTCATGATGATTTTCTCCAATAATATTTACTCGTGATCCGGTATGCAGCCCTCAGAACACCATCGCCGCTACAACATACTCACCGGATCAATATCCACCTGCCACGGACGCGGAATGGGGAAATCAGCCAAAAGCCGGGTGGGATTGGGGGTGCGGATGATAATTTGCCAGCGGTAACGGCCGTCTACCCTGGAAAAAAAAGGCGGCGTCGGCCCTAAAATTTCTGTAGCCGCCAACGCCTTTTCACGCACATGCAGCCGCAGCCCCTTGGCCAGCTTTTCCGCTTCACGCTGCGCCCGGTCATTAAACGGGTCAACAATCACCAGCTTCGCCAGCCGCCGGAAGGGCGGCAAATTATGCTGCGTGCGAAATCGAATTTCATCTACATAAAACCCGGCAAAATCATGCACCGCCGCCGCCCGGATGGCGTAATGTTCCGGCTTATAGGTTTGGATAATCACCCGGCCGCCCAATAACCCACGCCCGGCTCGACCGGCCACCTGCGCCAAAACCTGGAAAGCCCGTTCCCCTGTGCGGTAATCGGGCAGCCCCAGGGACACATCAGCCGAAATAACGCCCACCAGCGTCACCAGCGGCAAATCCAACCCTTTGGCGATCATCTGCGTGCCGACCAAAATGTCGGCTTCCTGATTGATGAACTTTGCCAGGAGCTGCTCATGCTTATCCCGCCCGGCCGTTGTATCCCGGTCCCAGCGGGTGATGCGAGCCTGGGGCCACTGCTGCTGCACCCGTGATTCCACCTCCTCGGTTCCCAGGCCAAAATAACGGATACGCTTGGAGCCGCACACCGGACATTCCTGATGCGGCGGTTCGTGACGGCCGCAATAATGGCAGGCCAGCATCATCCCCGGCCGGTGATAGGTAAGCGGCGTGTCGCAGCGGGGACATTTGAGGACGTGACCGCAGTCGCGGCAGATGACGAAGGTGGCTGTGCCGCGCCGGTTAAGGAAGAGGATGGCTTGTTCGCCACGTTCCAGGGTTTCGGTTACGGCCGTTGCCAGCGCCCGACTAAAAATGGAACGATTCCCGGCCCGCAGCTCCTGGCGCAAATCCACAACTTGAATGGGCGGCAAGGGAATCGTAAGCGCATCATCCGGGTCATCCGCGCCACGTTCGTAGTGGCTGATGATGTCCAGCCGTTCGGCTTGGCTTTCGATACGTTGGCGGTGGCCCATGACCCGCTTGGGCAGTTCCAGCAGTTGGAAACGGCCGCTTCGGGCGCGGTGATAGGTGACAACATCCGGCGTCGCGCTGCCCATGATGACAGCCGCGCCGGTAATCCGGCCTAATTCAATCGCCGCTTCACGGGCGTGGTAGTAAGGCGGCGGCACGGGCGGCGTTTGTTTGTAGCTGGGATCATGTTCCTCATCCAGCACAATCACGCCCAGGTTGGGCAGCGGCACAAAAAGGGCGCTGCGCGGCCCCACGATGATGTCGAACAATCCCTGCCGCGCTCGCCGCCAGGTGTCGTACCGTTCGCCTGCGGTCAGGCGGCTGTGTATGACGGCGACCCGGCCCGGAAAACGAGCGGCGAAGCGGCGCACTGTTTGCGGCGTCAAGGCAATTTCGGGAACCAGGACAACGGCAGTTTCCCCCCGCTGAAGGGCAAAATCAATCGCTCGCATATAAATTTCCGTCTTGCCGCTGCCGGTGACGCCGTGAAGCAGGAAAGGAATGAGGGATGAGGAATGAGGGATGTGGGATGAGGAATGAGCGGGCGAGTCGGCCAACTCATCCCTCATTCCTTTCACCTCATCCCTATCTAACATCGCCACCTTCACCCGCCCCCACACCCGCGCCTGGTCAGCGGTGAGCATGGGCGGATCGGCGGGGACGAAATCACGGTCAGCCAGCGGGTCGCGCCACACCTCTTCGGCCCCCAGGCGAATCAAGTCCAGGTTCGCCAATTTACGCAAATGCGTGATAGTGGTCCCGGTTTGGGCGTAAATGTCGCTAACAGGCACGGGCCGGGCTTCTTGAGCCAATAAGGTAAGAATGCGGTGGTATTTTTCAGCCCGGCGCAGACGGAGGATGTGGGCCAAAGGCTCTTTGGTGCGGAGGATGATGAACTGTACATTTGTGCCGGCGTCGCGGGCGATGAGGTCGGCGGCAATGAGGGATTGGAGATGTTTTTCGGCGGCGTCGGCAGCCGCGAGAACGGCCGTTTCTTCCGGCAGCGGGTCGTCAATTTCGCTGAGATAGCGGAGGATGTCGGCTTGTTTGTTGGCGCGGCCCAGTGTGACGACGGCTTGACGCACACGCGCTGGGCCGGCGATCAATTTAGCGGTGCGTATCTGTTTGGGACGGGCGCGGGGCGGGTCGAGAACAGAAGCTTTACGCAAGATGCCGCGCCGGGCAAGCTGGTCAACGGCCGTTTTCCATCTCGTTTTGGGCAGCGCCCGGGCGATCTGGCGGCCGCGCAAATCCCCTTTTTCGCGCAAAAGCGCAATCAGCTTCTCCTGCAATTCTGTCAGGCGTCCGCTCCCATCCCAACGCGGGTTCACGTCTACTGTTATATCCGACCAACGGGTAAGTCCGGGCGGCAGCATCAGGCGCAGGCAGCCGTTCAGCGGGGCCAGGTAGGTACGGCTCATCCATTGGGCCAGTTGGATTTGATACGGCCGTACCACTGGCTCTTCATCAATCAAGGCAATCACCGGTTTGGTTCCTTCAATCGGCGATTCATCGGCAAAGGCGATGATAATGCCCTGGGCCAGCCGCCGCCCAAATTCCACTTCCACCAGATGGCCGGCACGCAGAGACGGCCGTAAATCAGTGGGGACATGGTAATGAAACGTCCCTTCCAGAGGCGCTTCGATGTTGATAACCAGTTCGGCAAACATGCGCCCATTGTAGCACGACTGGGACTGGGGGCTGAATGTTGGGCAGCAAACAGTCAGCATTAAACCCAGGCTACATCATAGGCAAAGCAGGCGCAGAATGTTACAATTTACCCATGACATCACCAGCTTCAGCTCCCGTTGTTCTACACGCCGATCAGGAACACGACAGCCTGCGAACGGCCGTTGTTTTACTGTTAACCGCCCTATTCTTTGTCAGTTACTGGATTGTCAACGCCCTGTTGCAGTCAGAGATATTCGGCGCCGTTCGTGATTACGCTGTTTCACTCTCCTGTGTAGGCGGCCTGGTTATGTCCCTGGCTATCTCGGCCATTGCTGAAAAAGGGCTTAAACGAATCTGGCACAGCGGCCGCAACCTGACACTGGATGATACCGGAATTTTAGTCCAACTACGCCATCAGGCCGATCAGCATTTCCGCTGGGATGGACATCTCACCCGCCTCAATTGGACGTTCAAGTTAAGCGGGTACCGGCGCGGCGGGCGTGAAAAACGTTTATCGGCCAAATGGGTTTGCCTGGCCTGCCAGCTTCAACAAGATGACCAGCGGCTGATTGTTTACAGTTACATGCCACCGCAAAAAGCGAGCCGGTGGTTAGAAAACGATCGTGCGCAGCAAAAATTTCATCCCCTTAACCTAGCCACTATTTCTGATTCTTCCTTCTCGGCCCGGGTAAAAATGCCCATTCGCCCCGAAATTTCCAACGAGATATTAACGGGAAAAGACGGCCGTTATTGGCTGGCCGAGTGCCACCGCTGGTTAGACGGCCTGGAACTAACAGCCAAAGATTTTGCCACGTTGATGGAAGAAATAACCCGGCGGCAAAGCGGCGAACCACTCTAAACAGTTTGCCGTTTAGCCACTCTGCAACTTTGCAACATTTATCTGGAGGATTTCCCACATGTTTGACTTTATCACCGAAGAACACAAAATGATTCAAGAAGCCGCCCGCGACTTCGCCCAAAGATCGGTCGCCCCCATTGCCGGACATCACGACGAAACCGGCGAATTCCCCATTGACACCGTGCGCCAGATGGGTGGACTGGGGTTTATGGGCATCGAAGTGCCGGAGGAGTATGGCGGCGTCGGTATGGACACGTTAGCCTACTCCCTGGCGCTGACCGAGATCAGCAAGGCCGACGCCAGTCATGGCACGGTCATGTCCGTCAACAACTCATTATTTGCACACGGGTTGATGAAATTTGGCGATGAAGCACAAAAACAAAAATATCTGGTGCCTGTTGCCAGCGGTCAAAAAATCGGCGCCTACAGCCTGACGGAGCCAATGAGCGGCAGTGACGCCGGCACCATGAGAAGCCGGGCCGTTCTCAACGAAGCCGGTACACATTACATCATTAATGGCACAAAATCCTGGGTTACATCGGCCCCTTTTGCTGATTTCGTTGTTCTTTTTACCATGACCGCCCCGGAAAAGAAACATCAAGGCGTGACGGCTTTCCTCATTGATACCGATAAACCTGGTTTTGTACGCGGTAAAACGGAGCCTAAACTAGGCATTCGCGCCAGCGCCACCAGCGAAATCATCTTCGACAATTATGAATGTCCGGTAGAAAATCGGTTAGGTGAAGAGGGGCAGGGCTTCAAAATTGCGATGACGGTGTTAGATGCCGGCCGCATCGGCATTGCTTCGCAGGCTCTGGGGATCGCCGAGGCTGCGTTGGAAGCGAGTATCGCTTATGCTCAGGAACGGGAAGCTTTCGGCAAAAAGATCGGCCAGTTCCAGATGATCCAGCAAAAATTAGCCGACATGAAAACCCGTGTCGAGGCCAGTCGTCTGCTCATTTACCAGGCCTGCCTGGCGAAGGCAGCCGCTAAGAAAACAGGGGCGCGGTACTCTTTGGAAGCCAGCATGGCTAAACTGTTCGCCAGTGAAACGGCGATGTGGGTGACAACGCAGGCGATTCAGATTCACGGCGGGATGGGGTACAGCAAGGAACTACCGTTGGAGCGGTACTTCCGCGACGCCAAAATCACGGAGATTTATGAAGGAACCAGTGAGATTCAGCGGATGGTTATCGCCCGCAGCCTGACAGGGCTGAGGTAAGGGTTCGCCTGTCGGGTTAAACTTGCCGCTTTGTCTCCTCAACGCGCTGGATGACGGCGCCCAAGGCCCGTAATTTTTCTTCGATTCGCTCGTAACCGCGATCAACTTGCTGGATGTTGTGGATTGTGGTTTTCCCTTGAGCGCACAATCCGGCTAATATCATAGCCATCCCGGCGCGAATATCGGGGCTGGGGACGCCGTGCGGGCTGGCGAACAGATCGGAGATTCCTTGCACTAAAACCCGGTGCGGGTCGCAGAGGACGATCCGCGCGCCCATGAACACAAGGTTATCAACGAAAAAGAAACGGCTTTCGTACATCCAGTCGTGCAGCAGGACTGAACCCTGGGACTGCGTAGCTATGACGACGGCGATGCTCATCAGATCGGGTGGGAAACCAGGCCAGGGCATTGGTTTTATGGCCGGTATACGGCCGCCTAACGCCGCTTGAACCACCATGGATTGGTCGGCGGGGATGAGGATATCGTTGCCTTCCACCATCCAACTGACGCCTAATTTTTCGTAGACTAATCGAATCATGCCTAAATCATGGGGGGCGGCGTTTTTTATGCGAACTGCGCCGCCGGTAACGGCCGTTGCCCCAATCAAGCTGCCTACTTCCATAAAATCGGCCCCAATGCGAAACTCGCCGCCAGTTAGCCGGTCTACCCCTTGAATTTTTAACCGGTTTGTGCCGATCCCCTCAATTTTCGCGCCAAGCTGGTTGAGAAAATGGCACAGGTCGCGCACATGCGGCTCGGAGGCGGCATTGTCAATGATCGTTTCGCCTTTGGCTAACACGGCCGCCATCACCGTGTTTTCGGTTGCCGTCACGCTGGCCTCGGCCAACAAAATATAGCCGGCGCCCCGTAACGAATCGGCGTTCATACGAAAACGGCCCCGCTCCGGAATGTCAATTTTTACGCCTAATGACTCCAGGGCGCGCATGTGGGTGTCTAACGGCCGTCCCCCAATCACGTCGCCCCCAGGCAAAGGCAGCGTAATCTGACCCATCCGGGCAATCATCGGCCCCGAAAACACAAAAGAAGCCCGTGTGCGGCCGGCTAAGACGCTGTCCATCTCTGTTTTGTTAATCGTATGGGCGTGAATGCGCCAGCTTCCCCCGCCCAAATCTGTCACGTTAACCCCCAAATCACGCAAAATCAGGAGCGTATTACGCACGTCTTGAATGTTGGGGATATTATGTAAGAGAACCGGCTTATCGGTAAGAATGCAAGCTGGCAATAATTTGAGCGCGGCATTTTTATTGCCGCTGGCTGTGATCGTGCCATGCAGGGGGTGGCCGCCTTCAATGATGAATTTGCTCATGTCAACTCCTTTTTCCTCTTCTCTTTCGGTCGAGAATTGGGCATGGTTCAAAACTCGGTTTTGCATCTTTACAAATCGGCTTTGCATTCGGCCATCGCTGTGCATTGCAAATGCACGGCGGAGACAAAAAAAACCGTTGAAAACGGGTTGAAATGCGCTCAAACCGGGTCTTTAGCGCGTTTCAACGCACTTTTTGTATTAGATGTGGATTTCCA
>JAJRYT010000011.1 GCA_024275635.1 Chloroflexota bacterium
TAGTCAATGCAACTTTACTCGAGTACGAATATTTGAACATCGCATAAAAAGAGTGACATGCAAATATTATTTGAATACAAACCCACGCGGTCGAGTACGGTTTGGAAGCAATCTGTTAGGAATGTATAAAGTCGAGCTTAGTGACTGTCCAGAAATAAGTTCCTTGTTCGGAGGCTGGAGACTAGTGAACTGGAGGCGGGCAGTCTCTAGTCGCAAGAAATAAATTTTAGACAGTTACATAACTACTAAGGCACCCCCCGGAGATTCACGAGTTATTAGCCAGTTTTGTCAAGCCAACCTCCAGGAGGGTCAATATCTACACGGTTATTTAATAGTATATAAGTGCATCTTATAGAATGTCAAAAGTTTTGTCTTTGCGCCAGCGCAAAGAAGCGGGGGAGTATAGCAAGAAATCGTGGGGAACAGGTATAGGAGATCAAAAAGTGGCGCGAAAAATCAATTTAAGAGAACAAGCCGGTCTCTAACAAATGCCAAAGGAAACTGTTCAAGCAGAGTAATAATTGTAACCGTTCAGCCGCCAACAGACTTTTGAAGTTTTGCACAGAGCGTCAAAACTTCAAAAGTCTCCAGGGGGGAGTGAACGCTTACTAATAATTTACTCCTGCATTTTGTGTGCTTCCAGACAAACAGCGCCATCGGGGCCAACCACAGCATTATGCTGGACGCCGGCCGGCAGATCCAATCGGTCGCCTGCGCTCAGTGTAATCGGCTTTCCATCTATCGGAAACCCGAAGGTAATTGAACCAGAAACCACGTAAATGACCTTAAAATAGGTGTGTTCGTGGGCTGTGAATACATCGCCCGGTTCGTTTGACCAACGATAAGGCGCTAAACCATCAGCCTGCATCACTTGTTGTAAGTCGGCTTCGGTCGGCGGGTCAGACTGATCCCATTTCTGAATTTGGATGATATTCTCGTACATATTCTCTTCCTTGTTTGAATCCACTGCGCGTTATCCTTTATGATAAGGATATAATATCCCAGGAGCAATAGTCTATTACCGAATTCTTCACGGGACCACGAAAGAGTTGTCAGAAGTCGTAGGCGCAAACGGCTAGTTTGCGCTTGCAAGCTGGCAGCTTGCTTTTACGACTGACAAGTTGTTCGCAGCCCCATCCTTCACGATCTCATAGGTCTCTAGTCATTTTCTTGTTATAATCTCGCCGCAATGGAACCCGACGACCGCAAAAAACGCCGCCAATTTTGGCTGGGGATGGGGATAAGCGCCATCAGTTTGGCCGCTATTTTTCTTTTTATCGATCCTGCCGCTATCTGGGAGGCGTTGAAAACGGCTCGCTATGGCTATCTGGCTCTCAGCGGATTGGGGTTGGCGCTGTTTATGGTCATTCGAGCGGTGCGCTGGCGGTTTATGCTTAACAATGACCTGCCCTGGGGGCAAGTTTTTCACATCCAAAACATTGGCTATATGTTAACAATACTCCTCCCCTTTCGCCTGGGCGACGTCGCCCGCGCGGTTCTAATTGGCAATGTGCCGCCGGTCACATTAGCGCGGGGTGTCTCCACGATGGTGGTCGAGCGGATTCTGGATATGATGTTTATTATCGCGCTCCTCCCCTTTACGTTGGCTGAGGTGGAAACGCTGCCGCCCTGGATGCAAGCGGGGACGCGGGCGTTTGGGGTTTCGGCGCTTGTCATCATTGTGATTTTGATTGCCGCAGCCAATCAACGGCCGTTAGCCAATCGCACCGCCGCCTTCATCTTTAACCACCTCCCTTTCCTGAACAGTGACGATTGGGTCAAACGGGTAGACGATTTGCTGGATGGCCTCAGCAGCCTGACCCGGCTGCGGGATGGCTTCATCCTGGTGATTCTCAGTATTCTGGTATGGCTGCCCATTATTTTTGCTTACCGGAGTACGTTAACGGCCGTTCACATCCAACCAACCTGGGCCATGGCCGGATTCGTCGTCGTCGCCGCCGCCTTCAGCGTCGCCGCTCCCTCCTCGCCGGGGCAGGTAGGCGTTTTTCATGCGGCCGTTACCTTCGCCCTGATCCAGGTTCTACGTCAACCAGAGGGCGCGTCGGCCAGCTTCGCTTTTCTCTACCACGCCCTCAACGTAGTAACCATGGTCACACTGGGTTTGATTGGCCTGTCGCGCACCGGGTCAACATTCAGCCATGTCCTGGCTTCAGCGCGCGGCCTTGGGCGGCGCAGTCAAGCATAACAGCGCGTAAAGCTGCGTTTGGCCGTGTATTAAAAACAGGCGGAAATTTAACCTACATTCATCCTCGTTCATCAACGTCCTTTATAAATTGAGAGAACCATGACCAAAAAAGCCTATATCGGCATCAAATTTTACGAAGATAACCGCAACCAAAACGAAATCCAAGCAATCAGCAAACGATTAAATCAAGCCAATTACGCTACAATCTGCATAGCACGTGACATTGGAAAATGGGGAACCAACCGCCTGATGTTTTGGTTCAGCGTCAAATGGACACGGGCCACAAAATTTCGGAATGTGTCAAGGATATTGAGACACCAAAATTGATAAATTAGTGAGCAATCACTCGCTCACCCGGCTATGGATAAGTGGATAACTGAAACTGCCCAGCTACCCACTACCCACAGCCTCTACTACGACGGCCGTTTCCCCTCGTTTGTTAACGTGCATCCTGTAAATTGTAGGCGAAATGGGGAGGATTGGGTAGCGGCACGGCCGTTGGATTTTCGATTTTAGATTGGCGATTTTGGATTGTGGATTGACGGCCGTACTTCACAA
>JAJRYT010000165.1 GCA_024275635.1 Chloroflexota bacterium
GTTGCAGGTTTCGCCCAATCCGAGAGGTTGACCAACTGTTATGGTGTAACGAGGCTTCTCTGTTCACTTTCGTTACGGCTTATTTACTGATTACAAAGAGCTTCAACATTCACGTCACCGCTTATGTTGTCCTTGCTTCTTCTGACTGAATGGCAAATTAGTCAGGTTGGATTTTCACCAACTGATTGTTGCACACTTCGTGGCGCACCAAATTGCACAAATTATCGGAGGGCACAATTCGTGAAATTCGTGGCTGATTCCTCAACGCCGCTACACACGCCGCCATCGAGACGCCAACACACTCAACAGGAAACCCAACAACTGCCCGCCGATCAGCCACACCCTGGACAACAAAGACAACCAGGCAGCCGCCCCGCCCGCCGCCTGAAAATCAAGCGCCTCCGATAAAACCAGTTCCCGCACGCCCAGCCCGGCGGGGGTGAAAAAGGCCGCGTACCCGGCCAAATAAGCGGCGGCATTGGCCCCGATCAGGTGAACCACGCCGCCGTCCACTACGTAGCCGATGGCACGGGCGAAAAAGTAAAGCGCCAGGCCGTACAAAATCCAGGCGCTCATGTACGCCGCCAGAACGGCCAGCAGCGCCGTCCGTCCCAGCGGGGATTGAACCGGTTGACGGCCGATCCGGGCCAGCAGCCAGTTGAGGCCGGTGATGACGATTTGTGGGAACAGCAGCAAGCCCGCCGCCAGGATGACGGGCAGCAGCCACAACCAGCCCCAGCCCGCCGCCGCGCGCCCGGCCAGCAGCAGGGTGGCAATGATGCCTGCCGCAATCAGGCTGATGCCAGTGGTGAAGACGGTGGTGGTGACGGAGCGCTGCGGCGGCACGCCCTGGTCGGCGGCGGCGCTGATCATCCCCATCGGCCCCCAGACGCGGCCGGGGATGTAGGTCGCCAGCAGGCCGAAGAAGTAGACGTAGACGGCCGTCCCCTGCCCCAACTGCGCTCCCGTCCGCAACAAAATCGCCCGCCACACCAGCGCCTGAATCACGTAAACGGCCAGCAAAACGGCCGTCGCCAGCAGCAGCCAGCCCCCATGCCATTCCCCCTCATACGCCCGCGCCGCATCCAGGTTGTCGTAAAAGTAGCGGCCGACGAACCAGACCATGCCCAGGAACAACAACCCGCTGGCCAAGCGGCGGGTGGGCCGCCGCCAGTCGGTCATACCGGCGGCTCCGGTTCCGGCAGGGTCGCGCCCAAGCGGCGGTACAGCGCTTCGATGACGTCTACCTCCTCTGTGATGCCGCCCCAGTTGACGGCCGTTTCCCGCCCCGCCCGGCCGAATTTTTGCCGCAAATCCGCGTCGCCTAGCAGGAGGCCCATCTTCTCCGCCAGCGCCACCGGGTCGGCGACGTCCACCAGGAAGCCGTTTTCGCCATCCTGGATAACCTGCGGCATCCCCCCGGCGCGAGAAACGACGACCGGAAGGCCGCAGCTTAACGCCTCCAGCAAACTGACCGGCGTCCCCTCGCGCAGGCTGGGCAGGACGAACAGGTCGGCCGCGTTGTACCAGCGGGGCATTGCATCATTGGGCAGGACGCCGACAAAGCGCACCTTGTCGGCAATACCCAACTCGCCGGCCTGGGCCGCGAACCGGTCGCGCATTGGCCCTTCGCCGATGATGAGCAGGCGAAAATCAATGTTTTGTTGGGCGAGGATGGCGGCGGCCGTTAACAGGTGGTCGGCGCCTTTGTACGTCGTCAGCGCGCCGACGTACAGAATCACCGGCGCTTCGCCATCCTCCAAACCAAGCTGCTGGCGCGCCGTCTGGCGCGCCGTGGCCCGGAAGCGAGTCATGTCCACGCCGCCGCTGCGCACGGTGATTTTGGCCGGCGGCGCGGCGAATTGTTCCAGCAAAATAGTACGCAGCGGCTCGCTGACGGTGACGATGTGGTCGGCGTGGTGGAGGGTAACGGCCGTCAACCGCCGTAGCAGCGAATTCATCCCCGCGTATTTGGTCACGTCAGAACCATACGCCTGGACGATGACTGGCTTACGCAGCAACCGCCCCGCCAACACCGCGATGAGTCCGGCCGGGATGACAAAATGGGCGTGAATCAAGCGGCAGTCACGGCCGCGGGCAATGCGCCAGGTGTGAAACAGGCCAGACAGCAGATAAGTCGCCATGCGCGCGATGGGGATGCGTTGGTAATGCACCAACAGTTTTTCTTCAGACCAAAAAGGGAAGCGGTAGATCGTCTCGCCGCCGTTCTGCTCGGCGCGCGGGCTGCGCCGGAAAATCCGGGGCGTGACGACGCTGATTTGGTAGCCGCGCCGGACGAGTTCCAGCGCCGTGTGGCGCACGAAGCCGCCCCGGTAGCCGCCGGGGAAATCGGGGTAGCTGGTGGTGACAAAGCAGATGCGGGGCATGGTTTATTTTTCCTGTTTCGTGTTCCGTAATCCGTGTTCCGTGTTCCGTAATCCGTGTTCCGTATACGGATTACGGTTTACAGATTACGGTTTACGGCCAACATCACAAACGTCGTCCAACCGGCGACGCAGCAGGCGGGAATCGCGCTGGAGCTTGACGATCTCCCGCTTGAGGATGCCGATTTGCAGGGCGATGAAGCCGAAGGAGAGAATTTGCAGACCGGCGACGATGAAGATGACGACCAGGGTGGTTAACGGCCGTCCCTCCACCAGCCCGCCGGTAAAGCGCAAATAAGTGACGTACAAGCCGCCAATCAAACCGATCAGCAGAATCAACAACCCCACCGCGCCAAACACGATGCTAGGCCGCTCGTAAAAGGAGAAGATGAGGTGGGAGACGGCCGTGCCGCCAAAACGGAACTTGCTCTTACCCTTGCGCCGCGAAGCCAGCACCGCCGGCACCTCCTTCATCCGATAACCGGCGGCCAGCGCCCGGCTGAGAATTTCCAGGTGAATCTCCTTGCCGTCCGCTTCCAGGGCAATCGCGTCCAGCACCTCGCGGCGGTAAGCGCGGAAAACGCCCGTCCAAGTGTAAATTTCCTTGTTCACCACCCGGCGCAAAATCACGTTCCCTAACTGGCTGATGAAAAGCCGCTTGGGGTCTACCCCTTCCGTGCCGCCGCCGGGCATGTAGGGGGAGCCGAGGACAAAGTGAACGTCGGGGTCGGCGTACAGCGCGTCCAGCAGGTCGAGGATGAAGTGGGGGGCGTAGCTCAAGTCGGCGTCGGTAGCGACGATGAATTGGCCGCGAGCGGCGGCGAAGCCGTGCCGCAAAGCGCGGCCGCGCCCGGCGTTGTGGGCGTACCCGGCGGCGACGACGTAGGCGTCGGCGGCGGCCATGCGCTGGGCAACGTCCCAGGTATCATCCGTCGAGCCGTCGTTGACGAAGATGATTTCGTACCGCTCCGGGCGCGCGGCGAAAACGGCCGTTATCCGCTCCGCCGTTTCTACAATATTTTCCGACTCGTTGTAAGCCGGGATGACGATGCTGACGTCTATTTGGTCAGGCACAAACGCCTCCTGTGACAATTATGAAGGATGAATTATGAAGGATGAATAGCGCCTATGGTTCAACTTCCAACCGTCGGCCAATAATTGACTGATTTGGACAGCGGCCGTGCCGTCGCCGAACAGGGGCATCCGGGCGGCGGGCGGGCGCGGTGCGGCCAGGGCGGCGGCGACTTTTTGCCGGTCGAGACCGGTGATGACGTTCCAACCGTGAACGGCCGTTTCCACCCATTCCGTCTCCTCGCGCAAAGTGATGCAGGGGACGCCCAGCAGGTACGCCTCCTTCTGTACGCCGCCGGAATCGGTCATGATGCAGCGGGCGTTCTTCTCCAACGCCAGCATGGGCAAATAGCTGACCGGTTCCACCAGGCGGATGCCATCGGGAACGGGCAGGTTGAACTTTTGCAAGGCGGCGGCGGTGCGGGGATGGAGGGGCAGCAGCACCGGCCAGCGGCTCAAGGCCAGACAGTCGAGCAGGGCGGTCAGGCGGGCCGGGTCGTCGGTGTTAGCGGCGCGGTGGGCGGTGGCTAACACGTACTGGCCGGCCGTCACCTCGTAGCGGGTCAAAACGGCCGTTTCATCCACGCGCGGCAAAAACGCCAACAGCGCATCGTACATCACGTCTCCCACCAGGTGTACGCCGTCACTGATGCCTTCCGCCGCCAGGTGGTCAACGGCCGTTGGCGTGGGGCAAAACAGCAAGTCCGCGCAGTGATCCGTCAACACCCGGTTCACCTCCTCCGGCATGGCGCGGTTAAAACTGCGTAACCCCGCCTCCACATGCGCCAGGGGAACGTTCAACTTGGCCGCCGCCAGCGCCCCGGCCAACGTGGAATTGGTGTCGCCGTACACCAACACCCAATCCGGCCGCGCCTGTTCCATCAAGGATTCTAACGCGGTCAACATGCGCGCCGTCTGCCGCCCGTGCGCGCCGGAACCGACGCCCAAGTTGTAATCCGGCTCCGGGATGCCCATTTCGGCAAAAAAGACGGCCGACAGCTCCTGGTCGTAATGCTGGCCGGTGTGTACCAGAATTTCCTCGTGCCGCTGGCGCAGGGCGCGGGAGACCGGGGCCGCTTTGATGAATTGGGGCCGCGCGCCGACGATGGACAAAATTTTCATCCCGCCCTCCGGGCGACCGTCCCCTGGCCGATGCAATGATAATCCAACCCCGCTTCTCCGGCTTGCGCGGCGTCAAAAAGGTGACGGCCGTCAATCAAAATTGGCATGCGTAGGGCGGCGCGCAGCCGGGCCAAATCCAGGTCGCGGTACGCTTGATGGGCGACCATGAGGACGGCCGCATCACAGCCCGCCGCCAGCGCCCACAAATCAGCCTGGAAACCGGGAACCCAGGGGTCGTGAACGGCGACCGCGGCCCCCGCCTGCTGCAACTGCCGGACGAGCGCCGCGCTGGGGCTGTTGCGGGCGTCGTCGCTGTCGGCCAGGTAAGCGTAACCCAAAACAAGAAGCCGCGCGCCGGTTAACGGCCGTCTCGCCGCCGCCAACGCCTGGGCCGTCAAATCGGCCACGCGCCCCGGCATTCCGTCGTTGACGGCGCGCGCCGCCGGAATCAGCCGCAGGGGAACCTTGTCCGCCGCGCTGTGGGCCAGCAGCCAGGGGTCTTTGGGGATGCAGTGGCCGCCGACGCCGGCGCCGGGCCGGTGCATCTGCCGGTAGGGGCTTTTGTTGACCAGCTCGCGCACGCGCCAGACGTCGCCGCCGACCGCCTGGCAAATGAGGGCGACTTCGTTGGCGAAGGCGATTTGCACGTCGCGGTAGGCGTTTTCGGCGGTTTTGACCAGTTCGGCGGTGAGGGGATCGGCCGTATCCAGGTCGGCCTGGACGACGTGGCGGTAGAGGGCGGTCATGGCGGCGGCCGTTTCCGGCGTACTGCCGCCGCACACCCGGCTCATCGCGCGCAGATTATGCAGCAGCTTGCCCGGCATCACCCGCTCCGGGCAAGCGCCCAGGTAAAAGCCTTCGTTGACGCGGCGGCCGCTGGTTTGTTCGAGCAACGGCCGTACTACCCCGTCAATCGTCCCCGGCGCGATGGTGGATTCTACGATGACCAGCGCGCCCGCGGCCAACACCCGGCCCAAACGGCGGCAGGCAGATTTGAGCGCCGCGTACTGCGGCCGGTTGTCGCCGTCTACCAGCGTCTCCACGTCAATCAGGACGACGTCGGCATGGGTTAGATGGGTATAGTCGGTGGCGGCCTGGAAACGGCCGTCGCCCACCACCGCCGCCACCAATTCAGCCAACCCCGGCTCAACCCCTTCAATCGGACTGCGCCCGGCGTTGATCGTCGCCACCCGCGCCGCCTGAATGTCCACGCCAATCACCCGAAACCCGGCCTGGGCAAACATGCACGCCACCGGCAGCCCCACGTACCCCAACCCAATCACGCCGATGACGGCCTCTTTTTGTTCGATTTTATTTTGCAATTCAGCTAACGACATGCCCACCTCAGTTTCTATCGCGCCCATCTGGGGGTCGAGTCAAAACACAACCACCCGATGTTCCTGCCCTGACCGCACAATCGCCTGGGCTAACTGGAGCGCCCACAGCCCATCCGGCCCGGTGACGGGGATCGGGATACGGCCGTCAATCGCCGCCACAAACGCTTCCTGTTCCGCCCGCAGCGGTTCCTTCTTGGCGACCACGTGCCGAATCATCCGCCCCTCGCTGACGCCGCGCAGAACGCGAAACGGCCAATCGCCGGTAGCGGCCGTGCCGTTCTCAAAAAAGTATAAATCCTGCGTCAAATAATCTACCCGGAACATGCCCCGCTCGCCAATCACGTACAGCTCGCGGATTTTGGTGGGGGTGAGCCAGTTGATGGTCAGCGTGCCGACGGTGTTGTCGCTCATCCGCACCAGGCCGGTGAGCAAATCTTCGTGCTTGCTGTGGATGCGGTGTTCCGTTTCGGCGTACACCCGCACCACGTCCATGCCGGTGATGAAGCGCATCACGTCCAGGTCATGCACCGCCAGGTCAATGACGACGCCGACGTCCTGCACCCGCGCCGGAAACGGCCCCTGCCGCCGCGCGTCAATCTGGAAAACCCGGCCCAATTCCCCCTCGGCCAGATGTTCTTTGAGGGCGGCGACGGCCGGATTGAAACGCTCGATGTGCCCAACCATCAGTTTGACGCCCGCTTCCCCTGCGGCGGCGACGATTTGCTCGCCATCGGCCACGCTGTAGGCGATGGGCTTTTCGATGAGCAGGTGGATGCCGCGCCGGATGGCCGCCAAAGCGACGGGCAGATGCTCCGCCGTGGGCACGGCGATAGTGACGGCGTCCGGTTTTTGTTCGTCCAGCATCTGCTGGTAATCGGTGTAGGGCTGGCCGCCAAAACGACGGGCGACGTTGGTTACGGCCGTTTCCGCCACGTCCGCCGCCCCCACCAGTTCCACGTCCGGCATGTCGGCGTAAACGCGGGCGTGGTTGTAGCCCATCATCCCCACCCCAATCACCCCCACTTTTAAGGTCATAGCTTGTTCACCTCGGTCACAATCTGTTCCAAATCTCGCTGGCTCAACTGCGGGTGTACCGGCAGGGAAAAGAGTTCCGCCGCCGCCTGTTCCGCCGCCGGCAGGCGCAAATCGCCCACAATCCGGCGCATGTAATCATGTTTGTGGGCCGGAACGGGGTAGAAGATGCCGGTGCCAACGCCGGCTTCGTTCAGTTGGGCGACGGCGGCATCCCGGTCACGGCCGTGGCCCAGCCGCACCGTAAATTGATGCCACACGTGCCCGTACCCCGGCCGTGCCCGCGGAACCGTCACCGAACGCAAATGTGCCTGCAAATAAGCGGCGTTCGCCCGGCGGCGCGCCGTAAAATCGGCCAGCCGATCCATCTGCGCCACCCCAATCGCCGCATGAAGATTACTCATGCGAAAATTAAAGCCCAAGCCTTCATGATGATACCGCCGCTTCATCCCGTGATTGCGCAGCAGGCGGCAGCGTTCAGCCACCCCGTCGTCATTCGTCGTGATTATGCCGCCCTCTCCGGCCATCACGTTCTTCGTCGCGTACAGGCTGAACACACCGGTTCCAAAACTCCCGGCGGCGCGCCCGCGAAACGTCGCGCCCACCGCCTGGGCCGCATCTTCGATAATGACCAGGTTGTGCCGCTCGGCAATCGCTGGCAAAGCGTCCATGTCGCACATGTGGCCGTACAGATGCACCGGCAAAATCGCCTTCGTGCGCGGCGTAATCGCCTGTTCCACCAGCGCCGGGTTGACGTTGAACGTATCCGCTTCAATGTCTACAAAAACCGGCGTCGCCCCGGTGAACAAGATGCTGTTGGGCGAGGCGATGAAGGTGAAGGGGGTCGTAATCACCTCGTCGTCGGGGCCGACGCCGTGGGCCAGCAGCGCCAGGTGCAGGGCGGTTGTGCCGGAGGTGGTGGCGATGGCGTGCTTGACGCCGCACAATTCGGCAAAACGGCGTTCCAGTTCGGCCACCACCTGCCCCTGCGCCAACATGCCGGATTCCAGCACGGCCATCACCGCTTCTTTTTCCTCGGTTCCGACGTAAGGTTTGGCAATTGGTATCATCGCGCTCCTTTGAAAAGGATGAAGGATGAGGGATGAAGGATGAACCCCGTGTTAACCCGCATCCTGTTTTCATTCTTCGTGGAGAGAGGAGATTGGGCAATTGAGGGATTTTTGGGGGCGAATCTCTCAATCTTCCAATCTCCCAATCTCTTCATTCTTGAGATGGATAGTTTTTTGACAAGATGGACAGTAATATTGACCAGGGTTAATGGCGGTTAGTTTTGCGCCGCAGGGGCAAACGTAACCCGCCAGCCGCGCCGGATTGCCCACGACCAGGCCGTAATCGGGCACGTCGCGGGTGACGACGGTCCCCGCGCCGACCATCGCCCAACGGCCGATCTTGACGCCCGGCAGCACCACGCTGCCAGCGCCCACCGCCGCCCCCGTCCCAATCCAAACGGGGGACGCGGCCCAATCGTCATCGGTTTTCAAGCGCATGTCGGGGGTAATGGCGCGCGGCTGTTTGTCGTTGGTGATGATGACGCCCGGCCCCAGGAAGACGCCGTCTTCCAGAGCGGCCGGATGGTAGACGTAGACGCCGTTTTGCAGTTTGCAGTTATCGCCCAGGGTGACGTCAAAATCTACGTAAACGCCTTTGCCCAAGATGCAGTTCCGGCCGATTTGCGCCCGTTCGCGCACCTGTGCCTGGTGCCAAATCTGGCAGCCCGGCCCAATCACGGCCGCGTCAGACACATCAGCTGTGGGATGAGTGCGTATCATTTGACGCTGGTTCATATCTGCATACACTCCAACAAGGTCATAACGTCGTCATGCAACTGGGTTTCGCGGCCATCGGTAAGCACGCATAACTAGCAAAATTGTATATGCACCGCCATCAGATTGCCATAGTTAATGAGAGCCAGGTGTGCCGCTTGCTACTGTGAGCCACTGTATTTGTAAATGCGCCACTTGTTCTCTTCTGTAACGCCGGTAAGGACATAGTTTGTTTCTATAAACTCAAAAATGTCATCCAAATAAGCCGTTTCTGACCCGATGTGCGCTAAGCGGCGTGCATCTTCTGTTTGCAGCCAGGCGACCCGGTCAACGGGGGCCAGGGGGGGGACGTTGGTGTTGCTGGGGGAGGTATCTATGATCAACGGTCGTTTCCGCGCCACTCCATCTAAAAAATTGGCAGCCATTTCCGGGGTGGCATAAACGGCCGTGTAGAGGGGGTATTGGTACACAAAACGGGAGGGCGACTCTTTAGCCAGCAAAAAGTTAAACGACGCTTCCGCTCCCCACATGAGCAGGTACTCATGTGGCTGCGCGGCCTGTTCAATTTCGGCCAAAATCTGGCTGTGGCCCGGCGGCCAAGGCTTTTGTGCCAGGTTGTAGGCCATGACGCGAACAGGCTGGTAGCCCGTCAACGAGATAATGATGAACAAAATTCCGTAGGCAGACGCCTGGGGCAATCGAGACAAATGTGGCCAGAGGCCGGCCATAAAATAGCCGATCAACAAGGCAAACATGGGCAGTAAGGCCATGAAATAATGGGCAAAAAAGCCACCCGCATAACCAGCCAGAAATGCTTCAATGGGCAGACCGACTGAGGCCACAAGAATGAGCGGCCGCCAGGCCGGCCTGTCCGTTTTTTGGCGGGCGGCCTGGACCCAACCCAACACCCAGGCGGTCAAGACGATGACGACCGATGCGAAGGGCATGGCCGCAAACAAACCAGCCAGACTGGCGACGATCCGATTTTCAAAGGAGGTAGCGGCGTACTGAAAGTTGTAAACGAACAACTGGTCAATGAGGGGAAAGAGGGCTTGATGTGCGGCAAAGTAAACGGCCGTTCCCCCCACCAATGCACCCGCCCCGGCCAAAAAAGCGCCAACTTTGCGCCAAAGGATGCTCCAAGCCCGCGCTGCCAGGCTCGATCCCACGACATACGCCATGATGGCCGCCGGGGTTCCGATGTTGTTGGGCCGGAGCAAAAAAGCAGCGCCCGCCAGCAGGCCAATGGTAAAAAAATGAAGCGAGTCGTTTTTAGATGTAAGCGAGCGCCAAAACAGGTAAAGGGCGGCAAACTGCAGGGGGAGTGTATACTCTTCGGTTAAATTGCCGCCCACTTGCAGCAGGGAAGCGTTGCCAAGCCAGATAATTGTGCTAATGATGGCCGGAACCAGGCCAAATGCTTTGTTTAATAAGTGGAAACTGAGGAAAACGGCCGTACCCAACGACACATATTCTAAAACCCAAACGCCCCCAATCGCCCCCTGTCCCAGCCAAAGCCCCAGCGCATTGATGTAATAAAGCAGCGGCCCCTTATGATCCCACACATCGCGGTAAGGGATTTTACCGTCGAGAATTTGCTCGCCCACATAGAGGAAAACGCCGGAATCCCGTCCGGGAACCTTCAGGGGGATATTTGAAAGTAAGACAAGCGCAACTAGTAACCCGAATAATGATAACTGGGCCGCTCTTGTCATGAGATGCAACCGTTCTTGGGAAAGTGATTACACCACATCTCAGCCATAATAATCGCCAATCGAGCTGTCTTTGGGTGCGTTGGTCAGCGTAGCGCCAATGATGCGGACTTTGGCTTTTTCTAATAGTTCTTTGGCGCGTTCGGCATGGTCGCGGCGGGTTTTACCGGCGTTGATGACCAGCAGAACGCCGTCCACTTTAGCCCCCAGAACGGCCGCATCCGTCACGGCAATGACCGGCGGCGCATCAAACAGAACAATGTCGGCCATCTCCGATAATTTGGCAATAACCCGGTCTACTTTCCGGGAACCAAGCAAATCGGCCGGGTTGGGCGGCTTGGGGCCGCTGGCTAACAGCCAGAGGTTTTCGACGCCGGTTTCTTGCAAGGGCAGTTCTTCATCCTCGTTGAGGATAAAGTTTGTCAGGCCGGGTTCGCTGTTGAGATCGAGGAGGGTGTGGAGAGACGGCCGTCTCAAATCGCAATCCACCAAAATCGTTTTGCGGCCGCTCTGCGCCATCGTCACTGCCAGGTTGGCAATCGTGGCGCTCTTCCCTTCAGCCACTGCTGGCGAGGTAACTACCAGGCTGCACAGCGGGTTATCCAGGCTGTAAAACGACAAATTAGTCCGCAGCGTGCGGTACGCTTCACTCACAGGAGAACGGGGGTCGGTTAAAGTTATTAAGCTCATAATGATTTATTGTTGAAGGTTGAAGATTGATGATTGGCAACCATCGCTTCCAATCTCTAATCTTCAATCTTTAATCTCTAATCTTTTAATTATTCGGAATACTGCCAATCACGGGAATATCCAAAAAGCGCTCGATATCTTCGCTGCGGCGAACGATGCCGGATTCGATCCATTCCAGCACAAAGACGACGATGATGCCGAGCAGCGCGCCAAAAACGGCGCCGGCGGCCGTGTTGATTTTCCACTTGGGGCGGGCCAGCGCCGCCTGGGGATCGTCAATAAATTCAATTGTAATTCGATCTTCTTTGCGGTTTTTGTCGTTTTCCTGCGTCTGCCATTGGATGAGTAAATCGCCCCAGGTGCGGGCGATGTCGTTGGCCAAGTTGGGGTCGCTGTTTTCTACTGTCAATTGGACGATAAAACTGATACTTTCGGAGGCAACTTTCACATCGCCCAACAGTTCTCCAGCCTCCATGTCCAATTGCAGCGTATTAATCACATCCTGAGCGCGATAGCGGCTGTTGAGCCAGGCCACGTAAGTGTCTAGTAATATCTTGGCAGCATTGGCCTGACCAAAATCGGAGCGCGTTGGCCGTATCAGCAATCGCAACGTAGATTCATACACCGGCGTCTGCACTTTGCTAAAGCCAAAAGCGGCCGCAGCGGTCAGGCAAGCCACTAAAATGATAACCCAGCCTCGCTGGCGCAAAATGCGTAAATAGTCACTGAGTTCCACAAAAATTCTCCTTCAAGTTGTACATCCTGCGTCGTAGCGACACATGATATATGGTGTATCATCGTTTCGGTATTTCGCCCACCACCGGCAGGCCCAGTTGCGCCAACTCATCCCGTTCGCGGATGGTGGGATCGAGGTACTCAACCAGGAGCGCCAGGCCGATGCCCGCGCCCAGGGCCAGCAAAACGCGCAGGGGTAAGTCCAACTGACTGCGAATTCCGGCGGGAATCTGGTTGACGATGGGTTGGTCGAGTTGAACGAGCACGGCCGTTTCGCCCCCCAACTGCGGTAAAGCGGCCACATTCTGCTCAGTTAACACCGCTGCCACCGCGTCCATCATCACCGCCAGCGCTTCAGGATCGCCATATGTCAGCGAGACGGTCAGCATACTGCGGGCATTATCGGCGACAAGGCTGCCCTGAATTGCGCCCGGCGGGATGTCAATGCCTTGTCCGGCCAGTTCCTGGCTGACGGCTTCGGCAAACTTCCCGCCCCCAACCCAGTCGTTCAGCCCGTTGACGATGTATTCCGAGGTCGTCCAATTGTAATAACGTTCCTGATCCGACGTAGCCGCGTCCGCCGCCGGCGGCTGGCCGACGATGAAGCGCGCGCCCACATTATAAACCAGTGGCGGTGATTGGTAGGTCGCCAATCCCACGACCAAAACAACCGCCATCGGCAGCAGAACGATCAACCAACGCCGTTTGAATAATTTCCAATAATGTCGTAATTCCATAGTTACAACTTTGCCTGGGACTCTTCCCATTTTTGGGCCACAAATGCGGTTAATTTTTGTTTGAAAACGGCCGTGTCAAACCGCTCGGCATGGCGGCGCAAATAAGCCGCATCCACTGCCTCTGGATCAAACGTCTCCACCGCCGCGATGATAGCCGTCGCCGACTGTTCGGCAAACAAAAACCCGGTTTCGCCATGGATAACCGTATCCAGCGCGCCGCCGGCCGCATAGGCAATCACCGGCCGTCCCGCCGCCATCGCTTGCAGCGGCGCAATGCCAAAATCCTCCTCGCCCGGAAACATAAAGGCGCGGCAGCGAGCGATCAAATCCGGCAAATCCGCATTCGGCACATAGCCCAAAAAAGTGATGTTGGGGCCGGCCATCGCTTCTAAACGGGCGCGATCACGGCCGTTTCCAGCAATAACCAACGGTCTATCCAACGCGTTAAACGCCTCAATCAACAAATCAATCCGCCGGTACGGAACCAATCGCCCCACCATCAAATAATAATCCTCAACCTGGTTCGACGGCTCAAAGCGGCTCGTATCCACCGGTGGGTAGATTATCGTCGAATCGCGCCGGTAAACCTTGGCGATTCGACGACGCACTTCCTGCGAAATAGCAACGAAATGATCCACCCGATCCGCCGCCAGCCGGTCCCACTGGCGCAAAAACGTCAAAAACGGCGGCAGCGCCTTGCGCGTCAACCAGCCCAAATTCTCCTGCTCCGCATACTGCGAATAGCGCCACACGTACCGGGTCGGCGTCAGGCAATAACAAATGTGCAGCGTCTCCGGCCCGGTGATGATGCCATGATCAAACCCGCTTTTGTTGCTGATCACCAGATCATAATCCCGAAAATCAAACCGTTCAAAGGCAAAGGGGTACAGCGGGAAATAAATTTGCTGCCGTTTCTGGGCAAATGGCAGCCGGTTAATGAACGAGGTACGAATATCCCACTGCTGCCAATCTTCAGGCATCTTATCGCGCCAATAAAGCGAAGTGTACACCGGAGCCGACGGGTACAACTCAACCAGCGTCTCCAGCACATCTTCAGCGCCGCCAATTTGGTTAAGCCAGTCGTGAACAAGCGCGGTTTTCATGAGGCGAAGTAACGAAGGGGCGAAGGTGCGAAGCGGCATACCGCCCCTTCGCCCGTCCACCCCTTCACCCTATCAAATACCCAATCTTTCCATGCGCGCGGCCAGTTCCGATTCCACTTCCAGGCTTTGCATGGCGTCGTCCAGTTGATTATCCAGGCTTTTGGTTTGCACTTCCCAAGCGGCGTCGGCATGGTCTAACCGGCGGCGAATATTTTCGGCGGCCTGGGCTACTTCGCTGTCGCCCTGCCCCATCAAGGAATCCAGAGAACGCATGGCCTTCGTGGAGATTTCTTTGGATTTTGCCAGTTGCAGCAAAAAGCCCAATTCTTCCCGCTCTTGTTTGGCGATAGCTAAACGGCCGTCCAGCTTCACCCGCACATCATCCAGCTTTTCGGCTGCTTCTACCTGCCGCTCCAAAGAAGCGTCATAGGTTTTGATGAGTTCCATCGTGGAACTGAGTTGTTTTGAGTGACCATCGCCTCGGTTCGTTTACCGGCAACCAGGTACTTATCCACCATCAAGTCAAACCGGGCCGCTTTTCGGCCAGGGCTTCGCGGCGGCGGCGGGAGCTTTTGACCTGGGCAAACATGGGGGCGATGGAACGCTTAAACTCTTTCAATTCACGCTCGGCCCGGCGAATATAATCGTCGTAGACGGCCAGATCGCTTTTTTGCAATGCTTTGTCGGCGGCCTCGTGCAACGAAGCGCGGAAAAGAGTTCTCAATTTTTGAAATAAAGATGCCATATGGGGATTATACTTAAAATGGGAGGGAAAAAAAGAAGGCTCTTTGGGATCTCATGGGGTTGACCGCATATATGGGGTCAGGCAATGAAATACCGATACCCATTTAGATCAAGCCACAGGCGGCGAAACAGGCTATCAACCCGCTTGAGACCATAAGAGCGTCTCGTAATCGTCTTCA
>JAJRYT010000012.1 GCA_024275635.1 Chloroflexota bacterium
CGAGCCAAAGTGCGCGAGATGTATCAATCACCCGTCCATAAACTCAACGGTTTTGTCTATCGTGACAATTGGCTTGAAAACCTGCTTGTGGCCACCTCATTACAGGGCTTTCAGGTCAGCAACAAAAAATGTTAGAACTAGGTAAATTCATTCATAAACCGGCAATGCCGGTTAACGAACTGAAATACCGCCTGAATATCTACCTGAGCCAGGGACTCGAAAAAGGGATCGTTAACATCTTCATCAACACGCGAGTAGGGCAGGCTCCAACGCCCACTTCGTTTGTTTTTGATATGCTCATTCTCCCCAGAGGCAATCCGCTGATTCACCTGCTTGAGCCGAGTCTCCAATGACTCTTTGAGTTCGGCCAGATGCGCCTCCGCTGCTTGGGACAGAATTGGCAAGCCGACCTGGGCAATCAGAGCCTCCTTCTCTCGCCACTGTTCATCACTCAACAAATCATCGTCAAAGCTGCGATAGCGGACACTGGGCCGACAAAAAACATCGCCCGACTCCAGATTGTTGCGCAGCAACCGGTAGATGAGAAATTCATAGCGGTCAACCAGGAGTTGTTTTTCACCAGCGTCATTGGTCGTATAAAGATAACGTTTGTATTGCTCGGTGATGAAACGCTGCGGGAGCTTGTCTGGTTTGTATTGCGTCAGCGGTTTTGTCTTCTGCAGGGCTGCTTTCAGAAAATGAACGGCCGTTATCAAAGGTTTATTGGCGTCTGTGGCCGAGAAATCAATGGCGTGCAGGAGAGGCCGTAAGCGTCGCTTGAATCGATTGGCTACTTGATCAGTATGCTGCCACTGAAAGAGATGTTCATCCAACCGGGCAGTTTGCAAAATATGATCAGCAACCTTCGTCAGCTTCATCTCCGGGAGAATAGCAAAGGCTTGCATCCGCACATCGGCAAATGGCGTCTCGTCAGCGATTGTGTCATCGGCAAACAGTTTGAGTACCTGCCCGGCTTTGTAAAGATTGCGATTATGTTCCAGCCGATACTCGTAAACCCGCTCCTTGGCCACGCTTTTGGCTTCGTCAAGAAGCTGCCGGACTCGGTAGATAAAGCAATTCGTTAAGCGCGGCAACCGCATCATCGGTCAGGTGAGATTTGGCTATGGCCGTGAGCCTTTCTTTCTCTCGCTGCAACACATCGCCGATCATCTCCTGCATAACGGTATAACCGGGAGCAATGAGACGTTGTCGTGACAGATAAGCCATTAACTCACGGAATATGTAGACAGGGCGACTGCTAATTTGTGCTGCTTGTTGGGCCTTCAATCGCAGTTGTTGTCGTTCCTCTTGACCACAAATACGATATTGCAACAACTCCAAAATCAGGCCTTGCTGCTTGAGGCGTGTGACTTTGGCGATATCCAATTCGACCAGTACGGCATTAGGGAAGTGGGTGCGTTGCACATACTCGGCATCGGCGGCCACCTGCTGGAGGCTGAACACAAAGAATTGTTGACGCGCTTTGAAATAGCCCAATTGCAGGATGTAGTAGATGGAGGATTTCAGACCATGCAACTGCGATAGAACCGCCTTCTCCGGCGGCGAAAGGGCAAAATAGAAAGCCCGATCTTCGTCATCGAAAACAGGCAGTCCATAAATGGCCTCTATTTCGTCTGTTTCCAAAATCTTCAATCGTTTTGTCGCTGTCTGGGCAGTTTTGTTTTCAGCCATGCAAACCAACTCCTTCACCATGTTTCATAAAGTGTACTTTCTGAGACATTCGGATTGACAGGTATCATTTTATGTCTCATAATGTATTTCTCAAATTATTTTCGAGTTTTTGGAACAAGGGGAAGGACACATGGCAATTGTGGGCTATGCTCGCGTTAGTTCTGTGGGGCAAACGCTGGCAGTTCAACTCGATAAGCTGATGCATTGTGACAAAATCTTCCAGGAGAAGAAAAGCGGCGCTTCAGGGAAGCGTCCTCAATTGGATGCTTGCCTGGAATATGTGCGGGAAGGGGACACGTTGGTTGTTGCTCGCCTGGATCGGCTGGCTCGCTCGACGCTTCACTTGTGCCAAATTGCTGCTGACCTGGAGAGCAAGCGGGTGAATCTCCAGGTGCTTGACCAAAATATTAACACCAGTGATGCAACAGGGCGATTGTTATTCAATATGTTGGGTGCGATTGCTCAATTTGAGACAGAACTGCGAGCCGAACGGCAAATGGATGGGATTCAAAAGGCCAAAGAGCGGGGCGTCAAATTTGGCCGACGCAAGAAGCTAGACCGACAACAAATCATCGAACTGAAACGGCGGCGAAGCAGCGGCGTGTTCATCAAGACATTAATGAAAGAGTATGACATCTCTAAAGCCAGTGTGTACCGGTACCTGGCTCAAGATGTTTCTTGAAGTAGCTCTGACCAATCTGGAGGCGTCAGGAGTAACCAATGGCTAAGACCGAGTGGCAACCAACCAACGAACCCGGCCGCTATGACGCAGCGCGGGTAGCGAACCTGAAACTCATTCACCAGGCTATCGAGCGTTTGCGGCTCCCGCCGGTCCGCTTTCGTAAGCTCAATGCCATCTGCAATGCTCTGGAAATGCAAATTGAGGACGGCGGCGATGCTCCTGCGGTCAACAACCGCTTGCTAGAGGCGTTACAGTTGATAGTTATTCATCAGGTCGGGCAGCAGCGAGCGGCAGCTATGCTCCAGGCCATTGACGATTTCGCCCAGGCGGAAGAAGCGAGGTGGGAGCAGATCCAGACCGGAACACTGCCACCGCTCAAGATGGAACCGGATGAAGAACTGGACGAACTGATGCAAACCGGTTACGAGTTGATATCTGCCAACCAGACAACTACGGGTTGTGACCACTGGTTGGCCGCCTGGGAACAGGTCAAGAAACTGGCCACGCCGACCATGCGTAGGGTTCAGGCTTTTGATGACGCTTATCCAGGACTCCTGCAGTCCGTCTTTAATTGGAGCCAGGATCTGGAAATGGAACTCCACAATGCCGGTTTTTCCAATCCCACTTATTTTAAGCGCCGCATCCGGTATGTCCGTGAATACCTGGCCCAGTTTCCTGATGATGATGCTGATCGTCACATCTCCTTCCGGCGAGCCGAAGGTGAGGCACTATGGGAGTTGGGGCAGACAGCTGAGTCAGAAACAATTTACCAGAAGTTGGTCACAACCTTTCCTGACCGAGCCTGGGGTTACATCGGTTGGTCAGACCAATACTACATGTGGCGCGACTCGCCAGCAGATTACAAACGGGCTGAAGAAATCTTGCGTCAGGCTTTGACCCGGCCAACGTTAGATGATCGCCGCTCGGTTCAAGAGAGATTGGAAGGGCTATTTGAGCGGCGAAAAAAAGCTAGGCAAGAAGCTAAATCTGCTGTCAGGCAACCAGAAAAGAAACAAAAGCGCAAATTCAGAAGCAGTCGGAAGAAGCGAAGGAAGAAGTAGTGCTGCAGGCAAGCAGCTTATCTATCTGGAATATACCTTTTTGGGGGGAATACGACACAAACCCCATGTTGGGCACGGCGCTGCCACGCCAGGGCAAAGGGAGCCAGGCTGGGGTGGCTGTCGGTCAGACGGCCGTACCCCTCCTCCCACCCGGTCAGCCATTCCACCAGTCCATCCAGCAGATCGGGCAGGGCGTCGTACTGGACGGCCGTTCGCAGCGTATTGGTCAGCATTTGCACCCGGCCGCCAAACCCGCGCGGCAGGTCAAACCGGCGCGCCAGCCGGGCGACGTCATCCCGGCTCAGGTACACGCCGCTGTGCGGCGGCGTGGTCAGGTGAACGGCGATCTCTTTCAAGCTGGCACGCTCATCGTCGAAGGGAGCGGGCGTGTCCGGGAGAGGTGACGGATTTTCAAAGCCAGATAGGTCGGCGGCGTGCTGCGCGATTAAGGCCAGCGTCAGGTCGGCCAGCGCGGTGTAAAACGGCCGTTCCCGCTGCCGCACCGCCAGGATGAAGGGAGGCAGCCACCGCAGCAAATGTTCCCCCAAAAATGTGCGCTGTCTGGCCTGCATCTGGCGGGCGACGTGAGGCCGGTCGTCTTCCCAGGCGTCGGCCTCAGCCTGGCAGAGGTGGGCCAGCGCGCCCAGTTCCTGGCTGATATGGTCGGGGCTGGCGACGGCCGTGTCCGCCACATACCCTATTTGCCTGTATCGCGCCGCCACCTGCTCTGTCACCGTCCCCCCCAGTAAACCGGCGCCGTCCAGAAAGATGCTCTCGTAAGGGAACAGGTTGAAGCCAAACAACTGGTAATGTTCAGCGGCGGCTTCGTCAAAATCGGGCGAGTCGAGGAGGGCGGCGGCCAATTCCGGGATGGCCTGGACGTAGGGGAGGAGGACGGCCGTCACCCCATCCCGAAACAAGCGGCCGAACAACGCATACCCGTGATGCCGGGCCTGGGCCAGTTCTGTAAGGGTTAATCTGTGCCGACCGCGCAAATAATGAGGGGTGGTGATTTGCACTTTAGTCACTTCGCACCTTAGTCACTTATTACTCAACCGCCATACGTGCAAGCCATGCCGTCGCCGTCTATCATGGGCAGGCGGGCGGCGCGCCAGGCGTCCATCCCACCGGTGACGTTGTAAATGTGTGGATAGCCGTTCATCTTCAAGATGCTGCTGGCGGTGCTGGAGCGCATCCCACCGCCGCAGACGACGGCGATGTGGTCTTCTGGCGGCAAGGTTAACGAACCCAGGTCGGTCTGCATCAGCTTGAAATTCATGTGAACGGCCGTCTCAATGTGCCCCTCATCCCACTCTTCAACGTCGCGCACGTCCAACACCCGCAAGCGGCTGCCGGACAACTTTTGTGCCAGCGTGTGGATGTCTATTTGCGGCACAGTCGCCAGGGGTTGGCCCGCGTCCAGCCAGGCGCTCATGCCGCCGTCCAGGGCGCCAACCACACGAGAATCCAGAGCCACGAAAGCCATGTTGAAGATGGCGCGCTGGGCTGATGCCTCATCTTCGGCCACTAAAATGATGGGAACGTCCGGCGGCGTCACCCAGCCGACGCGCTGCTCAAATTCGGCGCTGGCAAGCTGGACGTTGTAGGCGCCGGGGATGTGCCCCGCGCCAAATTCGGCCGCAGAACGGGTGTCTACGATGATGTGGCCTTGCTGCCGCTGTTGGTTGACGGCCGTGACCGACAAGAGGGCGGCAACGGGCGTGGACAGGGTGAGCGGCAATCTGCCCTGGTTGGTAGCCACAATGTTGACGATATTGGCCGGTTTGACCGGCTGATCCGTCTGCATGTAGGCGATGAACCGGCCGCGATCTTTAATCCGCAAAGCGTCGTTATAACGTCGTTCGTAGCCAACGGTCGTGGCAACCTTGCCACTGGTGACGCGACCTCAAGTGGAACCGGCCAGGTGGCCGGGATAAACCTCCACGTGGTCGGGCAGGTTGAGGAAGCGGGGGATGGAGACGTCGAAGATGACGGGCGCCCCTTCCTCGCCGGCCTGGGCCAGGTCGGGCCGGGCCACGTCGCCCACCAGCACAAAATCGGCCGTGAGGATAAACCAGGGTTCATCGCCGCGCGGATAATCATACACCAGCAAATTGATCTGCTCCGGTCGGTGGCCGGGGACGTGGACGACTTCCATGCCCACGCCGCCCATTTTGATCAGATCGCCATGTTTGACGCGGGCAGCTTCGTAGGTGACGTCGGCCAGCTCGGGCAAGATCAACTCGCCGCCACTGGCTGCCGCCAGCCGCCGCGCGCCGGAAACGTGGTCGGCATGGCTGTGGGAATCTATGACGTAGCGGATGCGGCTCTGTTTCTTCTTCGCCATCTCCAGGTAGGGTTGTATGTCCCACAACGGATCGAACACCATGCTTTCGCCGGTGCGGTCACAGCCGATCATGTAAGCGGCGCACCCCGTTTCTTCGCGGATGATTGTTTCCAGCCACATAAGCGCCTCCGTTTTGCGTGTTCGGTATGCCGTATACCGTATACCGTGTTCCGTATTCAGTCAACCGGTTACGGACAACGGATTACGGTACACGGATCACGGCAGTTTATACGCTTCTTTAACCGGTTTGAGGGGGCGCTTGAGCCAGTACGGCCGTCGCGTGCCATCCGGGCTGTGGTCAACTGCGCTGCGCGTCAGAGCCAGCCACTCCCGGTACACTTGCATTGAGCGTTCCGTATCTACCCACACGTCGCCGTACTTTTCGTCCGGCCGCGCTTTGCGCACGTTGACCGCCTTTTGCAGCCAGCAGTGAGCGCCGCTGATGGGGTCGGGGTGAACGGCGTGGGTCAGATTTTGGTGGACGCCCACCTCGCGCCACCAGATGCGGCTGGTGTCGGGATCGAACGTCTCCCAGGGGCCGCCCTCTTTGAGGATGTTGAGGCGGTGTTGGTTCCCGTTCTCCTCCAATTCGGCCAAATTAGACATGCCGGGGCCGATGCCCAGACCATCCTGCAACCGCCAGCGGCCCAGGTGGTGGCTAATGGCGATGACGCCCGGCTTGATGCCCTCCGTCACCCACACTTTGTCCACAAAGTAGCCGATTTCCGTGTCCACCCGGATCAGGTCGCCCGTTTCTACACCCAGACGTTTCGCATCGGCCGGGTGCATCCAGACCGGGTTTTTGTGGCTGATTTCGTACAGCCATTTGGCGTTGGCGCTGCGGGTGTGAATCAGCGTGGGCAGGCGGAAGTTAGGCAGCAGCAACATTTCGCCTTTGTCCCGGTTGATGTTGTCCGGGTGGACGTGGCTCTGCAGCGGCCAGGGGATGGTGTACGCTTTTTCCGGCCAGCCCCAATCGTGCAGGGTGGCGCTAAAGAACTCGAATTTGCGGCTGGGGGTGTTGACGCCGGTTTTGGCACGGCCGTCCACGACAACGCCGACGGGCTTGCCATCCTTGAGGATGCGAGAGGAGGGGTCAATTGTGAATTGTGAATTGTGAATTGTGAATTGTGAACTGACCTCTATCTCTCGCTCTATCTCTATCCCAATCTCCTTTTCATACGGCGCGTAATTCTCTTTCGTCACCTCGAAGGCGCCGTATTTGCGCATGTAGGCCAGGGGGGTGAGGTTCTCGGCGGCGGCCGTTTCTGGCAGGCCGGGCACGCTGTTCTCGAAAATCCAACGGTAATACTCCTCAACCGTGATGATTTCGCCGGGGCGGTAGGGGCTTTCAAACCATTGGCGGATACCGAGACGGCCGTCCGCGTCCATGCGCGCTGAAAGTTCAATCCACCACTCATTCTCCTCCCACACTTCGCCGGGGTTAGCCTCGTAAGTAAAGCGCACCGTCTGACCGACCCGCTCCAGGGCCACCCGGCGCACCGGCTGGCGGAAGGAAAGCCACTGCCCGGCGTGCGTCTCCTGGCTGACCAGGTCGTGCCGCTCGCCCGCGTGCCCCATGGGCAGGACGTAATCGGCAAACCAGGCCGATTCGTTCCAGGTGGGCGTCAGGGCCACATGGCACTTGATTTGCGCTTCATTTTGCAGGGATTTGAGCCACATAAAGCCGTCAGGATTGATCCACATCGGATTGTAGACGCGGCTGAAGTACACATCAATGTCGCCTCGCCCTTCCTCTAAAAAGTGGGGGAGGAGGAAACTCATTTCGTAATGGGCGAAGGGCCATTCATGCGGCAGATGAAGTTCATTCCAGACATTGTGGGGCGGCGGCGCCTTGAACGGCTTGGGTACGAATTTGTTCCAACTATTGGCCGACGTGCCGCCGGGCGTACCCACGCTGCCGGTGAGGATGTTGAGGAAGAAGAGCGCCCGCGCCACCTGCCAGCCACCCAAATTACCGATGCTGGCGCTGCGCCAGGTGTGCGTCGCCAGTTTGCCATCACAGTTAGCCACGTACTCGGCCGCCTCGCGGATGCGCTCAACCGGAACCTGCGCTTCCTCGGCCGCCCGTTCAAACGTAAACTCGGCGTAGATGTCTTTCAATACAGCGTCAAATTGGTCAAATTCAAAAGATTGATGATTGATGATTGATGATTGGAGATCTGAATCATTAATCATTAATCTTAAATCTTTAACTGCTTGAAGCGTCTCCTCCCAATTGACCCACCGCCGCGCGAATTCCTTGTCGTAAAGGTCGTTTTGGATGAGGTGGTTGGCGATGGCCAGGAGGACGGCCGTTTCACTGCCGGGCCAAGTGGGCAGCCAGACGTCGCTCTTGCTGGCGGTGTTGCTCAGGCGGGGGTCAAAGGTGATGATCTTGGCCCCTTTCATTTTGCCTTCGATGATGCGCTGGGCGTGGGGGTTGAAGTAGTGGCCCGTTTCCAGATGGCTGGAGATGAGCAGGATGGCGCGGGCGTTACTGTAATCGGGGCTGGGGCGGTCAAACGCGCCCCAGATGTAGTAACCAGCCCGCGCCCCGGCGGAGCAGATGTTGGTGTGGCTATTGTGGCCGTCCACGCCCCAGGCGGTGATGCAGCGGCTGGTGTAACCATCTTCGCCGGGACGGCCGACGTGGTAGACGATGCCATCGCGCCGTTTCTGGCGGCTGTCGCGCATTTTGGCGGCGATTTCGTCCAGAGCTTCGTCCCAGGCGATGCGCTTCCATTGGCCTTCGCCTCGTTTGCCGACGCGCTTGAGCGGGTGCAGGATGCGTTCCGGGTCGTAAATCTGGTTGTGGGTGGCCGGGCCTTTGGCGCAGTTGCGCCCCCGGCTGCCGGGATGGACCGGGTTGCCCTCGAATTTCTTGATCTCGAACGTTTCTTTATCCACGTAAGCCAACAGGCCGCAGCCGCTTTCGCAGTTGAAGCAGGTGGTGGGAACCAGGGTGTAGCGGCGGGCGACGCGGCGGGGCCACGCCTGACCGTCCCACTCGACCCAGTCGTCCCACTGTTCGGGCGGCGGGTATTGGGAGAGACGGCCGTCATCCTGCCGCACCTCAATCATCTGCACAGCTTGCGGGCTGGCCTGGGCAAACTGGGGCAGCGCCTGCCCGCCGGCGTTCGTCAGCCCCGGCGATGGTTCCCGCTCCGGCGGCGCGCCTACTTTCAGCATGGTGTTGAGTAAATTGAGAATCCCTTTCTTTTCGCTCATTATTTCCGTCCGATTGACTTACCTGTAAAATTCAGGCAAAATGAAGTTGGATCGCGTGATTTTTCTAAAAACGGCTCGTTTTTGGAAAAACGAGAGGTGGATGATGAAAGTACAACCTATCCAGGTACTCAAAGATGGCGTTCTCATACCGCTGGAGTATCTTCCCGACGCCGATGAATTTGAGATTGAACAGGTAAACGGGTACGTGATGGTGCGTTCAAAGCCCGGTGGCAAAAAAAAGTCCGAAAAGCCTGAAACCGACACCGTTGCTGCTGATTCAAAGAACGATTTGCCCCCGCCTCGTTTTTCATGGATCGGAAGTATGCGCTTTGATAATCCCAACCTGTCAGTAGAGGTCGAAGATATTCTGGAAGCTGAAATTGATCGTCGTTCTGGTTGGACAATAAAGAAATGAGCGCGTTAATGGATACCGGTTTTTTATTGGCCTTGTTGGATGTTGGCGATAAGTTACATGACGCTTGCCAAATGGCATTGGCCCAAGAACCTAATCCGGTTATGCCCTCAGTTGTTATTCCAGAATTGGCGTATATGGCGCTCCGAAGCGGAGAATATGCCCCATTTATTGATTTCATGCGCTCCATTGCCAATGGCGAGACGCCGATGGTTTTTGTTGAACGCAGCGATTTTGCGCGCACGGCCGATCTCATGGAGAAATACGCCGACAGTAAAATTGACTTTGTGGACTGCGCCATTGCGGCCGTTGCCGAACGATTAAACATTTCTCGCATTCTCACTGTGGATCAACGGGATTTCCGTATTTTGCGGCCAAAACATGTACCCGCATTTGAGATTTTGCCGTATAACAAGGTTGCAAACTTATCCTACTTTAACTATTGGGAATTTCCTGGGGGGCCATGACGAAGGCATACTCGTATAGGTAGAGGCCAACGGCCGTACTCACCCCCGCCGCCGCCGCCAAAACAACCCCGCCAACCAACAAACAAAGCAGCGGAACCACGTGCCCCAACCCGATGCTGCCCCACCAGAAATGATGGCGGTAACGGCCGTGTGTCATCTCGTGCGCCGCTTTAGCCGCCACCTCGCTGGCGTGGGGAATGCTGAACTCGCCAACCAGGGTAATGAACAAATCCACAATAAGCGCGGCGGCAAAACTAATAATCGCCGCCCGGCTGATGTCGGCCGGGATAGCCAGGAACAAATCGAGCAAAAGCAGCGCCGCGCCGCCCATCATCAACGCCTGCACGATGAGATGGAACGGCAGCAGCGGACTTTGCCACAAATCCCGCCCCTCCGCTTGGGCGAAAAGGAAGGCGGTGTAAACGGCCACGCCAGCGGCCAGCGGCAGTCCCAGCCAGAGGAAAATGGCGCGCAAGACGGGTACGTCGTAATCGAACAGGAAACTGCCCAGTTCGTACAGCCACCAGAGTCCGGCCAGGGCGCTGAAGCCCATGAGGAATACTGCGCCCCGCGCCAGCCAACTATGCCACTGCGGGCGCAGAACGATGTAGAGGAACCGCTTCGGCTTTTCCAGGTCGTGTACCAGCAGGGCGGTGGTGGCTCCCATGAAGATGAGGGAGAGCAGGCCGCCGGCAACGGCCGTCACGCCATCAAACGCAAACCAGCCCAACCCCCAACCCAGGCTGAGCAGCATAAAAATCCCGGCGGCGATCCCCTTCGTCACCAGATAGGCGGGCACGGGCCAGTGCCAGGGGATTTTATGCTGGGCGTTGTAGGCCACCTGCACCATATGCTCCGCCATCACGCCGCCGAACTGGATAGGGCCGCCAGCGGGTTGTCCTTGCGTTTGCGGCTGGCGCACGGCCGTGCCGTTGCTGTGCTGCGTGATGCGTGTGGCGTGACGGCCGTTCTTCTCCGCGTGCCCGTCTCTGTGCAGGGGAATCACATCCGCCCACATGAAGGTCTCTGGGGTGCGGGAGACGGCCGTTGGGTGCATCACCACGTCATTCCCCTCAACATAAAACAACTTGGGAGCTGTCCCCTGTTCCGGCTTACGCACTGTCACGTCGTGTCGCGCCAACACGTGGCTGATTTCGCTGTAGGGGTCATTCATATCCCCGGCAATGATGGCCTGCTCCGGGCAGACGACGACGCAGGCCGGTTCCAGACCAACGTCCAGCCGGTGGGCGCAGTAATGGCACTTGGCGGCCGTCTCCGTCTCCGGGTCTATGTATATGGCGTCGTAAGGGCAGGCTTGCATACACGCCTTGCAGCCGATACAGACGCTGTTGTCAAACTCCACAATGCCATCGGCCCGCTGGTACATCGCCTGGGTGGGGCAGATGCGGACGCAAGGCGGGTTGGCGCAGTGATTACAGCGCGTCACCTGGAAATGGCGGCGGCTGTCCGGGAAAAGGCCCGTTTCTACGTACTTGACCCAGGTGCGGTTGACGCCCAGGGACACGTTGTTTTCTGATTTGCAAGCCACCGAGCAGGCGTGGCAGCCAATACATTTGCGGTTATCAATGACAAATCCATAATTCATGTTAATCGGCCCCAAATAATCTATAGGGTTCCTCTGCAATATTTGCGTCAACCACGCCAATAATGACAGGTAACACTTCGCACTTTAGTCACTTCGCACTTCTCCCAGGTGTTCCATCACTTCTTGAAAGGCGGCATAAGGCTGGAGACCGATAACCGCGTATTTCCGATCAAAAATATAAAGCGGCACGCCGTTGGCGCCCAGGGCTGCCAGTTCAGCCATATTGGCGTCTACTCTGGCTTTGTAGTCGCCGTTTTCCGTCTGGCGCTGCATGGTCACAGCGTCTAACCCCACCTCTTCAGCCGCCGCCCGTATCACTTCCCAGCGGCTCAGATCCTGCCCCTCGCCGTAAAACTTGCGGAAGACAACCTGATGAAAAGCATGGTGACGGCCCTGTTCGCGGGCGTACTCCGCCGCTTCCAATGCTCGCCGCGAGTTGGGGATACGTTCAGGCACAACCAGGGGCAGCCCCGCCTGTTCCGCTTCCTGGCGCAGCATATCTGACATGCCGCCAAAGCGCGCCTGCAGGTGCGGCGGCATCTCCAGCCCCTCCGGTGGAATTTCCGGGTGTATC
The DNA here is from genome assembly GCA_024275635.1 of Chloroflexota bacterium. Taxonomy (GTDB): domain Bacteria; phylum Chloroflexota; class Anaerolineae; order Promineifilales; family Promineifilaceae; genus JACKCC01. The sequence goes on from JAJRYT010000012.1 coordinate 12,073, forward strand.
TCCAAGCCGCGCCATTCTACGGCAATGTCGTATTCCTGCTGCAATTGCTCGACCCGCACCTGGCCGACGTAACAGAATGGTCAGAGGTAATCGGAATAGATGATGAGTTGGGCAGTCATGTTAATGCGCTGACATTTGCCCTTTGAGGGAGAGGACGGCCGTCACCCAATCCGCCACCCCCACGCCCGGCGATTGCACCTGGAGACTGCCATAAAACTCGCCTACCCGCGCCCGCACCTGCTCCTCGTCCAAAGACACGCCCCGTAATGACTGCTCCAACGCGCCCACGGCAAAAGCGGGCAACATCGTAAAATCACCGGACAGCGTCAAGTCATCAATCCGTCCTTCGCGTAAGCGGGCTGTACTGCGAATCAAGCCACCCGGCGCTTTATAAGCCGTCTCCACCAGGTACACGTCCGCGTGAATTTTCACCGCTCCCGTCTGGCGCAGGCCGCCCTTTTGGTAGAGCCATTCATCTGAGGTAAAACGGGCCTCAAGCTCCTCGGTAATCGCCAGCTCGGCGGCCGTTGGCTCGCCATATTCCAGTTCCACACCCAACGTCTCGGCGCAATGCTTCAGGTACGCCTGATTCACAGCCTCATAATCAGGCGTTTCACCCAGTTCTCGCGTCATCGTGGTGATGTACTGGTTGAGGGACTGGTAAATTTTGTCCCGCATCTTTTCGGAGGAAACTTTGAGGACGCGGGCCATCAAGTCAAAGTTGAAATCGTACATCAGGCTGCCCACCACAACATCGGCATCGCCCATCTGGGCCGCGCCCGTGCCGCCGATTTTCTTGCCGTTGACATGAACGTCGTTGATCGGCCGCAGCGTGGCATTGATGCCCAACGATTGGTACGTCTGCACCAACGGCTCAATGTACAGGGCAAACCGTTTTTCCAGGTCTAGCGGCAACTGGCCGCGCTGGAAAATCCACTGGGTAAACACCTGTCCCTTATCCAGGTACACTGCCCCGCCGCCCACTTCCCGCCGGTAGATGGACAGGTCGTGTTCCTGGCAGTAGGGTACGTCCACTTCCTTTTCCAGCTCCTGGTGGTAGCCGATACAAACATACGGGTCAGTTGGGCCAACCAGGATGATGGTGTTGGGGGTATCTGGCTGCATGGCGTAGGCCACGCCGTGATAAATGGCCTGCGAGCGCAGCGGCGACACTAGGCCCATATCGAGTACGCGAACTTTTTCCATATCATGTACCTCAAATGATGGCTCTTCACTAAATAGTGCGCCAATTAGCTATGACGTATAGCGTATTGTGTAACGGCAATCGGGATATACTATACGCCATTTTAAGGATCTTCTACATTGGTACAGGTTCGTCCAGGCAACGGAAGCAGCGGATCTCGCTTTCTTCGATCTTTTTTTGGAAAAAGGCTACCGCTTCTGCGCTGGTGATGAGGGTATCGCGGGCAGTCTCTGGGTTTAGGACACGTACCTTGATCAACCAGCCTTCGCCGTAGGGATCTCTGTTAGCAATGAGCCGGTCACGGCGAAAGGCGGCTTCGTTGGTTTCCAGAAGCTCGGCGTCAAAGGGAACGACGAATGGCCCAATCCATTTGCCGCTTTCGATGGTAGCGGCGAATTTCCCGGCCTTGATTGTTCGGCCGATGCGCTTGAAGCGAACGAAGAGCAGCTTCCCCGCCTGGGTCTGAGCCACATCGGTCATACCGAGCGCGGCCGTATCCCCCGCCTCAAACCGCACCCACGAGTTGTACTCGGGGTGGTAATATAGCGCTTCAGGAATTTGACAGCCGTAAAGTGTTGCCATGGGTAATTCGTAATTCGTGATCCGTATTCCGTAATCCGTGATCCGTATTCCGTATTCCGTATTCCGTATTCCGTGATCCGTATTCCGTATTCCGTGATCCGATTACGGAACACGGATTACGAACAACGGGTTACGGGTTGCCGCAGTCAATCTTTTCTTCTTTCAAAAATGCTTCATACTCGGCCACAGCTTGCGCGCCGGTCACCAGGCCCGTTTTGTCCGTCTCCCAATCGGCCGGTTGGATGCGGACGAACCAGCCCGCGCCATAGGGGTCGCTGTTTAGGAGCGATGGATCGGCGGGAACATCTTCATTGACGGCCGTAATCACGCCATTCACCGGCGATTTGATCGGCCCCACCCATTTGCCGCTTTCCACAATGCCGGTTCCGCGCCCTTTTTTGACGCGCCGTCCCACCTTCTTGGGCGTGGCGTTGACGACCATCCCCGCCAGATGTTGGGCGGCATCGGTCATGCCGATGGTGATAGTTCCATCCTCCTCCGGGCGTACCCAGACGTGTTCACGAACCCAATACATCAACTCTTCGGGGACATTGCAATTATTCGCTTTAGCCATCTAATTTCTCCTCCTTCTGCAGATATTGTTCAACTACCAGCCCGGTTAAATTTTCAATCAGCTGTATCAGGGCACCGCCGGCGGCCGTGATTTGGGCGTGGTCAGTGTCAATGAGCCGCGAAGCCAGCCCCACCTGCGCCAAGTCATTCAACCGTTCGGTCAGAGGTAAACGGCCGATTCCCACCAACGTGATCAAATCCACTATCTTTTGCGACTCGCTGGCGGCCAGCCCTTTCAGGATGGCAAAATTAACCGGGTCGGCGCTGGTGCGCAAGGCGCGCAGCGTCATCGCCGCAGCCGCTTCCGGCAGTTCCCGTTCGGCGAACCCGGCCAGCCACTCGCCGCTGCCCGACTCCAACCGATCCAGCCGGTCCAACACCAGCGCCAGCAAACGCAGCCGCCCGGCCAAACCGGCGGCGATGATATTTGTGGTTACGTTATCAGACATATTTTCGAGGAGACTGGAGATTAACCAAGTCTCCAGTCTCCAATCTCTAGTCTCCTGCTTCTCCAATCGCCTCTTCCACCAGTTCAATAATATCTTTCACCACGACCTTGTCCTCATTGCCCGTTGTTTTCACCGCATCGGTGTACATAACCACATCTTTGGGGCAGGCGACGACGAAAATCAGTTTGCCGCCCGGCCCGGAGCCGTTGGCTGATTGACTCAGGGCGGTGATGGCTTCACGGATGCGGTTCTCGGACGGCCGTTCCCCTTCCGGCGTCGTTCCCAGCCAGATTTGGCCGCCGCCCGCGCCGCAGCAGTAAGAATTTTCCCGATTGCGCGGCATCTCGATCAGATTGACGCCCAACAAAGCCAGCAGTTGGCGCGGCGCGGCATAACCGCCGTTGTAGCGGCCCAGGTAGCAAGGATCGTGGTACGTGGCCCGGTAGTGGGACAGTTTATTTTTGATTTCCAACCGGCAAGACTCGACCAGTTGCAGCAGGACTTTGCTGTAATGGTGTACCGGCCACATACCGCCGTATTGAGGGTACTCGTTGCGCAGCGTGTTGAGCGAATGGGGGTCGGTGGTGATAATCTGGTTGAACTGGCTTTTGCCAAAGGCGGCCAGGTTATTTTCCACCAATTGCTCAAACAAGCCTTCTTCCCCGACGCGGCGGGCGTCATTGCCGGAGTTTTGTTCCAGCCGCCCCAAAATGCTGTAGTCTACCCCCGCCTGGTGCAGGATGGCGGCGACTTTTTGCGTCAACGGCGTCACGCGGGCATCGAAGGAGGCGGTGTCGCCCACAAACCAGAGGTATTCGGCCGTTTCTTTGGCGGCGTCTTTAATTTTGAAGCCCAGCCCCTTCGTCCAGCGGGCGCGGGCGCGGGAACCTTTGCCGAACCAGTTGCCATTTTTAGCCAGCGATTCCAAAGCGGACTGGATGCCGTTGTCAATTTCTGCGCCTCCGATGATCATGCGCCGCCGGATGTCTATGATGTCGGCCATCGGCTCGTTGCCCACCGGGCAAATACGCACGCAGGCGTAGCAGGTGGTGCAAGACCAGACGGCTTCGGGGCTGATGACGACTTCGGTCAACAGGTGGTGAGAACGATTACCCCCGGCCAAGGCAAAATATTCCTCGTTAATCAAATACCGCTTGTTCACCTCCAGCGCCGAGGGCGAGAGTGACAAACCCTGCGAGTGCGCCGGGCAAACATCCTGGCAGCGGTTGCACATGATGCAGGCGTAGGCGTCCAACAGGCGCGGCCAGGCTAAATCCTGCAGTAGTTTAGCGCCCGGTTCCACATCGTCGTCAGCGCCGGGGGGCACGGCCGGATCAAGCTGGCCGCGCGGCGCTTGTTTGCCCAGCCCGATGTTGAGCGGGGCCGCCATCAAATGGATGTGCTTGCTGCGCACGAAGTAGGGGAAGAAAAGGAGGATGAGGCCGATAGCCAGCCACCAGGTAATGTGCTGACCGACGTTGAGGATGTTGGGCGGCACGCTGCGAAAAATATAGGAAAGGACGCTGGCGAAGGGCATAAACCAATCGGGACGGCCGTTTTCCGCCAACCGAAACACCTGCCCCAGAAAACGGGACCCAACATGAATCATAATGAAGCCGCCCACAATGGCCGAATCCACGTGAACGTGTCCCTGCTCCACCTGGGGATGCAAAAGGACGTTGTCGTTAAAGCGCAGCCGCTTATCCCGCCCTAAAAAGCGGCGCAGGATGAAGGCCGCCATCCCCGTCAGCGTCAACACGCTGAGTACGTCGGCGACCAGATTGAAGAGGTTGACCAATCCCAGGTTAACCACCGGGGTCAGCGCCGGCGCAACGGCCGGAATGGCCTCGCCGCCATAAATCAGCTCAAACCCTTTTACAAACCCTTCCAGCGCATCGGTGACGTTGACCAGAAAATAAAAGCTGAAACCGAAGAAGATGAAGGCGTGGAAAATGCTCAGCACCGTTCGGGTGCGGAAAATAGGCTTTTGCAGCCCTACGTCAATGAAAGCGGCGATCAGGTGACGCAGCGTCTCCTGGCGCGGAGGGGCAGCTCGCCCGCTGCGGACGATGTTGAAGATGCCATAAAATCCAGCGGCCGTCACCGCGCCCAAAACGGTTAACAAAAACGTAAAAACAAATCGTTCAGGGATAGTTAGCAAGGGTCTCTCCTCCTTCAAAAATAGAGATTAGGAAATTGGGGAATTGGGAGATTGGGGAAACTTAATCTCCTAATCTCTCATCCTCTTAATCTCTCATTCTCCCAATTTCACTCTCCCTACTCCAACAACTCCAGCATCGCCTCGGCTACGTCAAACAAATCCTCGGTCGTGCCGTAGTGAGCCACATCGAAGATGGGCGCGTTTTCGTCGGTGTTGATGGCAATGATCAGGCTGGAATCTTTCATCCCTTCCAGATGTTCCGGCGCGCCGGAGATGCCCAGCATCAGGTAGAGCTTAGGTTTAACGGCCAGCCCTGACTTGCCCACCTGGCGCGTCTTGGGCAGCCAGCCGGCGTCGGTAATGGGACGGGAAGCGGCCACGGCCGCATCCAACGCTTCGGCCAGTTCTTCAGCCAACTCCACATTGTCCTCGCTGCCGATGCCGCGTCCGACAGCCACCAGTTTCTCCTGGGCAGTGATGTCAATGTCGCCCGCTGCGGGCATGATCATTTCCACGAAGCGGGTCTTGAGGCCATCCAGGGGAACCGGCGCGGCGATCTGCTCAACGGCCATTCCCCCCTGCCCCGCTTCAACCGAAAAAGCGCCAGCCAGGACGGTGACGATGGCGCTTTCGCCTTCGGGCACGCACTCGGCCGCCATTTTGCCCGCGTATACCTGGCTGGTAGCGACCAATTCATCTCCTTCTGCGCTTAAACTGTTGACGTAGGCGATTAACGGCCGTTCCGCCTTCACCGACAACCAGGCCGCCATATCCATTCCCATCGAAGTCGAACCAAACATCGTCAGTCGCGGCGACCGCGCCGCCGCCAACGCTTCCACCACCTTGCCATACGCTTCCGGGTTGAAATGTGCCAGCGCCGGGTCATCCACGTAAATCGTGGCGTCTGAGGCAAATGTCCCCGCCTGTTCAGCCATGTCGCTGCCCAGCATCACGGCAACAGCCTGCCCGCCGGACGCGGCCGCCAGTTCCTTCGCCTTGCCCACCATCTCGTAAGAAATATCACTGACTTTGCCGTCCAAACATTCCGTAACAACAAAAATATCGTTGCTCATATTACAACAACCCCCTCTCTTTAATGATCGCAATAATCTTCTCGGCCACAGCTTCGGCATCGCCGGGCAGCATGTTGGCGTGGCCAGTGGAAACGGGCGGCGACATCTTGCGCAGCATGACGGCGGCGCCGGGGCCGTCGTCATCCACCTCGATTTCTTCGATTACGGCCGTCTTGGCGATTTGCCGGATTTTGCTGATGGGCGCGTAGCGGGGCGGCTTCGTCGCCGCCTGCACCCCCACCACCAGCGGCAGGCTGACGGCGTACTTGCCCATCATGCCCCCAGCATATTCCTTATAAAGTGTGGCCACCCGGTGGGCAACCTCCACGCCGGTGACGACCCCCAGGTAAGGCATATCCAGGTGCGCGGCCAGCATGGGGCCGATTTGCCCATCAAGGTCGTCGGCCGCCTGCACACCGGTCAGAATGATGTCGGCGTCCATCTCCTTGATGGCGTCGGCCAGCCAGCGGGCGTGGGTGTGCGAATCTATGCCCGGTTCCAGGTCGCCCACGATTTTGACCGCTTTATCCGCCCCCTTCGCCAGCGCGGTATGTAGGACGCCGTCCAGTTCCTCAATCACGTCCACCCCGACCACCGTCACCGCGCCGCCGCTGGCCTCTTTCACCAGCACAGCCTGCTCAATCGCCTGCTCATCAAACTCATTGAGAACGAAATCCACCATGTCATAATCAAGATTCGTCCCCTCGTCATTGACCTCCAGTTCGTCAGCCAGGCTGGGAATGTGTTTGATTGCGACTACGATATTCATAAGCGAAACTCCTTCGTGAATATAGATTGGGAGATTCAGTCTCTCAATCTCCCAATCTCTCAATCTACCCTCTCATTGATTGATCTAAAAGCTCCAAAATATCCAACACCTTCAATTGATCATTGCCCGTGCTTTTGGCTGCGTCTTCAAAGCGGGAGACCTCGAAGGGGCAGCAAACGGCCAGGATTTCTGCGCCGTAGGCTACTGCTTCCAGCACCCGCCGTTCGGAGAGGCGCATGGTGGTGTGGTTTTGGGTGAAGGAATCAAGCCACATACCGCCGCCGCCGCCGCCGCAGCAGTAACCGTTCTCGCGGCAGCGCCCCATTTCCACCAGTTCCAGGCCAGGGATGGCTCGCAATAACTCGCGAGGGGCGTCGTATTCGCCATGATGACGGCCGAGATAACAAGGGTCATGGAAAGTCACCGTGGCCTTGATCTCATGCTTGAGCATCGGCTTTAGTTGATCCAGGTGTTGGACAAGGAATTGGGTGTAATGCAGCGCCGATCGGTCGAAGCCCAATTTGGGGTATTCCTTCTTGAAGGCGTTCAGTTCGTGCGGGCCGGTGACGACCAACGTATTCCATTCATACTTGTTGAACATGGCGATGTTGTGTTCGGCCAGCATCTCAAACAGGCCGGATTCACCCGCCAGCCGCTGCGTGTCGCCGTCATCCTTCTCTTCCGGGCCGAGGATGCCAAAATCAATGCCCAGGGCGTTGAAAATGCGGGCGGCGGCCAGGGCGGCGTCAATCCCGCGCGGATGGTAGGAAGGGTAGGAGCCGACGTACCAGAGGACGTCTACCGGCTGCCCGTGCTTTTTCATGATCGGCACGGGCACGTCTGACTTCTTCGTCCAGGCGGCCCGTTTACGCTGCCCCTGCCCCAGCGGGTTGCCAAATTTAGCGGTATCCTCGAACGCTTTTTGCAGCTCTTCGGGCACGTTACCGTCCAGGACAGCCTGCTCGCGCACGGCGGGCATGATTTGCACCATATCCACCACTTTTTTGCACACGCGCAGACAATTAGCGCAGGTGGTGCAAAGCCATAGCTCCTCCGATTTATGCAAATCAGTTCCTGTTTGGGCCATGCGGTATAGTTTGCGGGGGCCGTAGTTGCCTACCATATCCACCGGACAGACGGGGATACATTTGGCGCACTGGTAGCACCAGGCGAAGGATTCACCGCCGGGCAGGTCGGCTACTTTGTCAATCAGTTCAGGTGTGTACTCCCAAATGACCCGTTCTTTGAACATACGGTTCCAGGGGCCGGAGATGTCTACGCCATCAATGATGGCGGTTTCTTTTTCAAATATGGCGTCAACTTTATCGAGTCCAGCGTCCATAGTTTTCTCCTGATTATTGCGTAGTGCGTATTACGTAGTGCGCAGCCTTAGCCAATACGCAATACGCACTACGTAATACGCTATTTTGCTTTGGGCAAGCCCAGCAAACGGCGCATCATGTTGGGCAAGGTGGGCAGCAGGCGGTTGTATTCGCGGCTTAAGCGCCAGTTGGTGATACCGTAGAGGTAGATGCTGTAAGCGCAGGCGAGGAATACGACGGCCGCAAATTGATTATGGGCTTTGTTTTCTGTCAATTCGGGCGTGAGCAGGTCGGTCTTTTCGGCGAAATCCATGGCCACGGCCGTTACCGACCCCACCCGCACATACCCTTCAGCGACATTATCGGCCGCCAGATTGTGAATGCCGCCGACCAACAAAGGCAAGATGCCCGTTTGCAACTGGGCGTCCCACAGCCAGCGCGTCCACAGCCATTGCGTGCGGGGAGCGGCGTTGTGGAGCAGCCCGCTGCCCAGTTCCAGCCGCAAGCGCAAATCCAGGTCGCCCAATTGCGTCACGAAATCGGCAAAGCGAAAAGGAACCTGTTTGTCGCCGTGAAGAAGGTCTGTGATGAGAACGGCCGTATCCACCCCTGCCAACCCCGCCAACAACGCTTTCGCCTTCTTGCGCGACGGCGTCACCGCTTGCGTTACCCAGGCCAGATCATCCTGGCTCCACGCTTCCGGCGCGGCCAACAATTCAGTAAACCGGGTCTGTCGCGCCGCCAATTCAGCCGCCACCGCTACCAGATCAGATGTTTCCACCTGCTCCAGGGACTCCGCCAGCGTTTCCAGCAGTTCCGGGTCCTCCGGGCCGATTTTATCTTTCTTGATATGACTAACAAATCCAAGGGTCATGGTTTGGTTGGACAAGATTAACGGGATTTAGAACAAAAATCTTGTAAATCCTGTCAAAAAATCAGCCCGCTCTACGAATGGCCGCGATGGCGCGGGCGGCGGCCAACCCGGCCGAAGAAAAGGTATCGTCCAAATCGGCAGGACCCGAGGCGGCGCCGACTACAAAAATGCCGGGGCGGGAGGTGGCTACCGGATCAATCCGCGTTGATCCGCCAGCGGCCACAAAACCGTACTTGTTTTGCTCGATATTCAGCGTCGCCGCCATCGCCCGCGTGCCGGCGCTGGGTTCCATGCCCACTGAAAGCACGACTAAATCTAAGACCACTTCCATCGGCCGTCCCATCGTCGTATCTTCGCCGCGCACCAGCAGCCGATCCCCTTTGGGCAAAATTTCGCTGACCAGACCTTTGACGTAATTGACCCGATACTGCTCCTGGGCGGGCCAATAAAGCTCATTTTCCCAATAGCCGTACATGCGCATGTCAATGTAGAAAATCATGACGCGGGAATCAGGCAGTTGCTGACGGATTTCGATGGCCTGCTTGCTGGCGATGCCGCAGCATACCTTTGAGCAAAATTCATTGCCGATTTGCCGGTCGCGGGAGCCAACGCATTGGATGAAGGCCACACGTTCCGGAGGCTGCCCGGTAGACGGCCGTACCACCTGATGCGCCTTCAACATCCCCTCCAAATCAGCAATCGTAATCACATCCGGGAAAGAATAATAGTTGTAGTATTGCGTCTCGCGGCCGGGGTCAAAGTGCTGGAAACCGGTGGCTAAAATCACCGCCCCCGCCTCAATGTTTTTACTGCCGCTGCCATTTTGGATGGTGGCCGTTAAATTCCCGACTTCGCCTTCCAGCGCCGCCACCTGGCTGCTGGTCAATAATTCAACATTGGCCGAGGCGGTGGCCGCCGCCGCCAACTCGTTCATCGCTTCTTCCGAATCGCGGAAATGGTGGGTCAATTGGGCGTAATGGAACTCATCAGGCGTTCCACCCACCCGATCTCGCTTCTCGACCATGACGGCCGTATAGCCCAAATCAGCTACAGTGCGGGCGGCTTCCAATCCCGCCGGCCCGGCCCCAATAATAAGCACTTTCTCTGACATTGTTTCCTCCAATTTTGTTACCCGTTGTCCGTTGTCCGTTGTCCGTAATCCGCATACGGAACACGGTATACGGATTACGGACTAAACACCAAGCACCACCGCATCCGCATCTTCCCAGGTCAACGTCTTTTCACCGCTGCGGATCGCCGCCAAATCTTCCTGGAATTCGTCCCAGTATTTTTCCCAATCAATGCCCAGCTTTTCCATTAACGGCCGCCAATCGCTCGTGTGCCAATGCAGTTGCAAGACGCGGAATGGATGCGCGCCCATCGCCAGAGCCGCCACCTGCGCGTCGGAAAGCACCGGAATGCCCACCTTAAAATCATGCGCTTTGGCCGCAAACTGGCTCTTGTCCAACGTGGTCACGCAGCCGGTGTCGTGGGTCACTACCAGGTCGGGGTCTACTTCTTCCTTCATCACCTGAATTTTGCGCTGGACGGCAAAGGAGCGGGTGAAATCGCGCTGCACCAATACGTGGCGGAAACCGAAGCCGCAGCAATCGAACCAGGTCGAGTAATCGGGTACTTCGGCGCCCAAAGCCTGCATCGTGGCCGTGACCGTCGCCGTGCGCTGCCCGCCAAAAATGTCCGGGTCGTAGATGGCGTCTTCAACCACGATTTTGTGGTAGTGACAGGCGGTGTGAACGGTAGCCGTAATATCACTGAAGTCTACGACCTGGCGCTCGGCAATGCGATCTCGCATCACATGAACCCATTCGCTGTAATGAACAATTTCTTCCGGCACCACCAGCGGTTTGCCCAACTTTGCCAACACGCGGCGCACTTCAGCGCGGTAGTCGGCGTGATGGACGATCTCCTCGCGGCACTCTTTGTAATGGCCGAAGCTGGTGCCGCAATGAATCAGCGGGTAGTAGCCTGTCTGATGGGCGGCGGCAAAGTTTCGGGACATGACCGCCAGTTGAGCCACCGGGTTTGATGTGCCTGAAGCGTAGTAATTCCAACCGGTGCAGGAGGTTTGATCGGTGGGGTCAATATGGTCTATACCAAACTGGCGATGCAGCCAGAAGATGGAGGCGGTGTAGCCGGGAATATGGCCGCATTGACCGCAAGATTTATGGTGCCAGGTTTTGCCGATGGGAATTTTTTTGGTACGGCCGTATTTCGTCTGCACTTCAACATACGGCTCTGGCACGCGCTGGACAATCAGTTCCCCCCTGGCTTCCAGTTCAAACAATTCCTCCCGTATATCGTGAGTGGGCGCATTTTGCGGATCGCGCCGCACAGATCGGGATTTCTTCTGCATAATATTATCAACAATCGGGATAATAGTTGGCGCGCTCATTCCCATTCCTCCAATTCTTCTTCCATGACATCCACCAGCAGGTCGTACAGCCCCTCGTCAACCTCTTGAATAATGTCAATATTGCCCGTTTCAAACCAGATGGTATACAACTCGCGCAGCGTCTCATCATCCGTGCGCCAGGCGGCGTCCGTGACGCCGCGTAAGGTGTCTACGGGGATGGCTTGCCGCCACGCCTTCATATTGCCCTTAAATCCGGCTACCCATGGCCCCCAATCGGGGAAGAAATCGGGCTGGAGCATGTCGGGCGAGACCTGGTTGCCTTTGAGCATCACCTTGTAGATGACGCGGGTGTAGCCCTGCAACACGTCTCGCGCCTCCTGCACCCCGTTACGCACCGCCATTTCCCGGATGATGGTCACCAATCCGCCGGGATTGTTCTGGCGCGGGCAGCGCACGCAGGAAAAACATTGAGCGCAGTTACAGATGTCCTCGACCATGATTTCATAGAAGCGTTCCACGTCCTCCCGCGCCATCGCCTGGGCGATGACGCGCGGGCTGTAATCGTAGAAGCGGGCCGAGGGGCAGGCGGACACGCAAATGCCGCATTCGTAACAACCGTAGATATACCCCGGATAGCGAGGATCGGCCTTCGTTTCCAGAAAGAGCCGTTCTTTCTCCTCGTAAGGTACATCAGGATATTTGTTGGTTACTTTACCAAGCGTCCATTCAGGCAAGTTGCACCTCCGTGTTCCGTATACCGTAGTCCGTAATCCGTTTACGGACTATGGATTACGGTTCCAACGTTGTTCCTCAATCGCTGCTATCAATTCATCCCGCCGGGGCACGCCGGTAAAGCGACGGTCGCCGACGAAGACGGTGGGGACAGAAAGTACCTGATCCGCTTTGGCCGCCTCACGGCCGCGTCCGCTGCCCAGGCTGATGATCCGTAGTTCAATATCAGGATTTTCATCGGCTGCCTGCTGCGTCAGTTGGATGGCCTGGGGGCAGGTGGCGCAGGTAGGATGGGTATACACGCGGATCGGGATCATGTGGGAAATTCATACCCTTCACAATGAATACAGTCGTCTAAATTTTTCTCATCCATCAAGGCTTCGTAGGCGGCCAGGGCAGCCGCGCCCGTCGTTAATTTGGCTAAATCTGCCGCCAGATCGGCCGCTTCCAGCCGCGCGATCCACCCTTTATCGTAGGGGCTGCGGTTGATGAGGCCGGCGTCCTGGGGCAGCGCCTCGTTCACGGCAATCAGGGTTCCGGCTATCGGCGTGCGCAGCGCGCCCAGCAACTTTCCGCTTTCCACCAGGGCCACCACTTTGTTGTGACGGTAAAATTTGCCGGTCGGCCGGTAGCTGACGGTTAACATGCCGCCGGCTGTGGTTTGGGCCACGTCGGTGAAGCCCAGGGTGACGGTGTTGTCGGATGACGGCCGTACCCAGATATGACGATCCACCTGGTAATACAGCGTTCGCGGCAGCACACAGTTGCGGACAAGCGCTATATCATTCACAGTAACCATTTCCTGGGGAACTGCCCATTTTGGAGAAGGCGCTAAAACGAGATAACCGCGTCCGCCTCAATCGCCATAAAATTAAAAGCCGCGCCGCCGATCATCTCCACGCCCTCGATCATGTCATCCATCGTATACCCATGCAGGTCTAGCGACGGTTGGCAAACCAGCAAACGGACGCCGATGCTCAACGCCTGATCAATGAAAAAGCGCAGTTCCTTACCACCGCCGCCAGCCTTAGGCACAATGATTTCTTCTGGCGCGCCTTTGGCCAGCAGCTGCGGGCCGTTCATTGTAAAGTAGATGGCAACTTCGTTATCCATAGCCGCCGCGGCCGCCGCCAGAAAAAACGGGGTTGCGCTCCGCGCCGGTGTATCACGGCCGTGTGTCTGCACATACAAAACCTTGTTTTCAAAATCGTCGTATTCGTCGTTTCCCCAGCTCACAATAAACCCCTTCTCCTAAGGTAAATCGAATTGGCAATTCGATACACGATTTACCAAATCGCGCTACGATTTTCATTCTTGGTACGCCACGGCGCACAGCGTCTCCTACACAAACAATGTCACATCAGCGTCAGCGGCCACATCCAGGAAAGTCGCCGCCCCGCCAATGACACAAGCGTCAATGAAATCCTTTTTCTCAAAGTCAAAGACATCCATCGTCATCTGGCAGCCGATCATCTCAACGCCCAGGTCAGCGCACATTTCACGCAGCTCGCCAATGGTGGCGACGCCCTTGTTTTTGAAGGTCTTCTTCATCAATGTCGTGGCGGCGGCATTAAAACCGGGGAACGATTGCAGCGCCGTGGGAATAGGTAAATCCAGCTTGCGTAACCCTTCTGGGCCAAAAGGGAGCTTCAGGGGCATGGCCGGATTACCCAGAGGCGAAACCTCCGCTTCCAACTCGGGTAGAAGCAGCGTCAGGCCGTAAAAGGTAAAAAAGATACTGACGTCCCATCCCATGGCCGCAGCAGCGCTGGCTAGAATAAAAGGGGGATAAGCCCAGTCCAGGGTGCCCTTACTAGCAATAAGCGCTAACTTCTTGGGCTTTTCACTTTCATTTTCATCTGACATGGTTTACCTCTATATCAATACATAGGGCGCATTCGTTTATAACTTTGGCGGTATCTTCTCAATATTCCGGGGCGACTACAACGAATAAAGAAACAAACGAATGATTTACTCGACTGATTTTATTCGTTTATTTCAAGATTCGTTGTAGTCATCTAAAAAAGCCTCAATTTTTTGAGAAGATACCTTTGGCGTTTGAAAAGTTGTAGCCAAGTAATTGGTAACTGGTAATTACCCAATTACTCAATTACCCAATTACCCAATTACTCAATTACCCAATTACTCAATTACCAGCCAACTGCAAAGTTAATTTTGAACGAACCCATACAAAAACCGCCACAATGTTACTTCGTGCGACGGAAAAAGAAGATATATTTATCGCTTTCCTGATGCGAATCGAGCATCTCGTGCTTCGTATTCTTGACCCACGCCGCCATATCGGGCGGCGCGCCGGGATCAGTGGCGATCATCTTGAGTACCTGACCGACCTCAATTTCCTTGATTGCCTTCGCGGTCTTGATAACCGGTACCGGACACAACATACCGGTGCAATCGAGGACTTTATCGGCCTGAATGATTGTGTCATCCATAGACAACTCTCCTTTGGTAAAGACAAAGCGGATACACTATTTACTCGATTGTAGATGACAAATGGGAGTCAGCCCTTACCCGCGAGGGTGATTTCACCTCCCCCGCAGGGGGGATATTTGTAGGGCGAATAATGTAAAACTAGTCAAGAGAGATTAAATCGGCTCTCAAACCAGCGATAACGGCCTGGGTACGGTTGGGTTGCTTTAATTTAGCCAGAATGCTTTTAGCGTGCGTGCGCACGGTTTCCTCGCTAATCGAGAGTTGTTCTCCGATTTGGCGGTAAGTCGCCGGGGTAGCCATTAACTCCAGAACGTCTAATTCACGTTGGGAAAGGGAAATACGTTCCTTTTGCCGACGGCGTCCCACTTGTGCTCGTTCAAGCAAAGCGTGGGTGACTTCATGAGCAAAATAGGGTTGGCCGCTGGCAACAACCCGAATGGCTAATGTAAGATTAGCCGGACTGATGGACTTGGGCACAAAACCATCCACGCCAGCCTCCAGGCTGTCCAGAACAGCATCCTCAACGGGCGCGCCCGACAGCACCAGGATACGCACACCCTGAACCTGCTGCCGGATGGCTCTGGCAGCGGTAATGCCATCCATCCGGGGCATTTTCCAGTCGAGCAAGATCAGGTCTGGTTTGAGGCTGCGTGCCTGGGCTAGTGTCTCAACGCCGTCCTGGGCTTCGCCCACAATTTCAAAATCGGGCCGCTGGCGCAGGACGAGCGCCAGACCTTTGCGGATGACTTCGTGGTCATCAGCGATGAGAATACGAACCTTACTCATGTTTACTTGGGGACGGATTGGAAATCTCGACGATTATTTTTGAACCATCGCCTGGCTGACTATGAATTTCCCAGGCGCCGCCCAGGGATCTGACCCGCTGCTGCATCCCCCGCAATCCAAAATGCTCGCGGTTATACTCACGAGCCAGCGCTATTTCAGGGTCAAAGCCACGGCCGTTATCCGTCACAATAAGCCGGATGAGGTTGGTAGCCACTTCCAGGCTCACGTCGGCCTGACTGGCCGCCGCGTGGTGGGCCACATTGGCCAGGGCTTCTTGGGCAATCCGGTATAGGCCGCGACGAACCTGGGAGGAAAGCTGGGCAAAGTCACCGCTTATGTGAAAAGTAAGCTGTAAATTGCTAGCCTGACAGTTGTCGGCCGTGTACTTACGTAACCCGTTGGCAAATCGATCGGCCGTCACCTCAGAAGGCCAGATGTTGAGAATTGAGTGACGCACCTCATTGTGCGCTTCCTCTGCGACTCTCAGCGCTCGTTTTAGTTCGGGCACGGCCGCTTCCGGCTGTTCCGGTAAAAGCTGGATGGAGCCATCCAGCGTATACACAATACCAAAAAGTGATTGGGATACCGTATCATGAATATCCTGGGCAATCCGAAGGCGCTCCTCTTGTACTGCCAATCGCTGCGCCCGGTCAATACATAACATAGTCGTGCCAATGGCCACTGCTGCCTGGTGGGTAATTGATTCTAGCGAACGAAGACGGGCAGAATCTTCCTGACCCTCGTCGGCGTCCACCAGAAGTACACCAACAGCGTGCTCACGCAGCATCATTGGAAAAATCCGGCACCTTGTCATCCCAAAATGAACCCTAATCCAGTCATCGGCCGTATCCAGGCCAGTCGTTGTCAGGCGGATTTTCTGCTCAAGCAACGCTTCTGCTACTGGGCCGCCCTGGGCAGAAATAGGAACTTGGATCAGGTGCGGCAATCTGCCGCTTGAGTGTATCTGTCCGTCACGAACTCGTCCCAGCCAACCGGTGATAATGTTTCGATCTGGATCAACCAGGCCAACAACAGCTTGTTTGAAGCCGAGATTGATTGTAACGGCTTCAAGCACACGTTCCTGCACTTCTTCAACATCGGCCGCGTTTTGTAATGACACGGTTAAGTCGTGAATGACGCCCAGGTCACGGTGGGCAATAACGAGGTCGTCCCGGGCCATGCGCAACTGGCTTACTAAAATGAAAGCATAGCCAAATGCACTGCTGATTAGGTAAAAGCCCACAACATCTATGATAATAGCTAACCAATCAAGCGGCTGGCCATTGAGAACGGTCGCTGCCAGAACACCAACTGAGTAAAAAGGGAGGAAAGTGGTTGTCGCCAGAAGCGCTCCGCGTAATTGGAAGAAGAAGGCGGCCGCCAGCAGTGGGTTAAGCGCATGCAAGTAATATGGCGAGCGCCATCCGTTCGTGAAAGCGATTAACCCGGCCATCAAGCTCAAATCAATAATCAACAGCCAGGGATGGGCGCGTAGCGCCCGATTTAGTTTCCTGGGGAAAAAAGATATGAGGGTATTGATGCTGACAGCAATGATAAGAATGGGGAATGGTAGAATCTCGTCCCTGGTTAGAAAGATAGTGACGAGAGGCGGAATGAGGCTGAGCCAACGGTAAAGGATGAGAAAGGTGAATATCCTACGCGGGTCGGTAGGTAGATTAACGCGCTCTGCTGTATCTTCACTCATTGGGGGCCTCTCGAAATGCCACAAAAAGTATGGTATTCAGAGTGATGGGTGTTTTGTAGCTGTGATGATCAGGCCCATTATTGCACCTGTTAAAAGCAAAGGCAAATGATGGGTTTTATCCATTTGGGCCTGATTGACGAACAAATCTCACGATAAGCAAGTTCCATCAGGTGTATACACATCAAATTGAACAGAAAACTAGGGGGTGTCCCTGAAATCGGACTCGAATGTCGCATCTGCCTGTTTCGGGCCGCCGTGTCAGTCTTTAATTCTTATGTAGACGGCCGTCAACAGAACGGGCAACGAAGCGCTTAAGGCGGCGGCGGGCCACCCGGGTGGCAGGCTGTGCAATCCTCAGTGTTCCCGTTGTTACGCGGTCTGTAACGCTCAGGGGTGTGATTTTCCGCATGGCAGCCCAAATACCAGTTGCCCCGATCCTGACCTGTGTCAAACCAGAACGATGTGCCGGCGTCACGGCCGTTAAGATATTGGAAATCAAAGCCGTTCCGAACCGCAAACTCAAAGTTGATCACCCCCTGCTCGCCACTGTCAAACGGCGCGTGGGCGTCATGGCAGGTAATACAGGATGAATCTTCCTTTGACACATGCAACTCATGTCGTTTATCGAAGGCGTTCTGTTGCCCAATAACTTCATTTTCTACGTGACATTGCCAGCAAAGTTGGTAATCGGCCGTATTATAAACGTTGTAGTCGTTGGTTACGTACTCCTCCGGCATAAGCGTGTTGTAGGAGGAACCGTGCGCATCGTGGCAGTGACTACAGCCGTAATTGCCCAGCAGATTATCGTGGCTTGAATTGACATAAGCCGACTTATCGTAACCTGTGCCCAGCGTGGAAGTCGGGAAGGTGACGCCCGCCGGCGGCGCGCCATCGTGGCAGGTAAGGCAGAAGCCGGTATCGCTCCCCGTCCAGAGTAGTTGGGTATCGTCGGGATCGGAAATTTTGTTGCCGTTGTTATTGGCGTGCGGATTGTGGCAGTTGACGCACTCCACGAACTGGCCGCCTTGCGGATCATCGGCGCTGACGTTGTGATGGGACGTTTGGTTGAATTGGGCCTGAATGTTTATCACCGTGCTGCTGCCATCGTGACATTGATAACAGAACCGTTCCTCTTCTTGCAAAGGATCGGCCGGGCTGCCGTCGGGAACCGCGTCCCAGGGCGCCAGCAGGTTTGTTTTGTTGGAACCATGACTATTGTCGTGGCAGTCAAAACAGGTCGAGCCGCTGTCTGTCTTATGGGCGGCGGCCGTCCACAGCGCGTTGTCCACCACAGGCGGCATCAACCCATCATTGAACGGCGGCAGGCCGCCAGCGCCGTCATTGTCGTGGCAGGCCAGGCAAAATGGTTCCAGTTTGGCCGCTTCCACCGGGTTCGTCCGGGGATTATCAACCAGTGTGATCACGTTGCCCGGATTATCCACGTCATATAGCTGCACCTGCCCCATCTGGTGGTTGTCGGTGAAGTGGCAGGTCGTACAATCATCATCTTCTACCGATCCCTGGACGTGATGGCTGGCATTAGAAAATTCGCTGACGATAGCTCTACGGCCGTTAACCGGCACGCCATCCCCGTTATCCTGAGGGATAGAATGGCAGCCCACGCAAAGACCCACAGGCATAAAGCCATCGCCCGTGTACAAATCCTGATCCAGGCTGTGCGCATGGCAAACAGTACAATCCATCGCCGTGAAATCATCGCCCCCCAGATGATTGGCTCCCCCCACATGACCGCTCATAGGAAATCCAGCGTTACTGCTGTTGTTGTGACAGGTGACACAGATACGACTATTGACCTGGCTCACGCCATCATCAAAAGAATTCATGCCCTCCCGGGCCGAAAAGCGTATCGGCCCGGCGGTCACAGGAGATGCGCCAGTGCGTACCAGGACATACTCTTTAATGATAGACAGGGTGGACGCATTCCCGTGCGGCTCGTGACACTGCGTACAGGCCAGACTAAAAGCAGCCTCGGCGCTGTTAGCAAAATCGGTGTTGGCGTGTGTGGAAACCACAGGTGTGAGTGACGCCCCGGTCCCATTATGGCAGGCATAACAAAACGCATTGCCGGACACGCTGACGTTCAACAAACGCGGCCCGGGCGCAGTATGGGTCCGATGGCAGGCGGCACAGGCGTCAGTTGTGGCCGCAAAGCCGCCGTGCGGCCCCGCATCTGCCAGCACGACGCTGGAAAAAGCAACAACAATGAACAACCCAATGGCCACCCACCCAAAGACCTTATACCTCATTGATTAGCCCTGTGTCCATTTCCGTGACAACTCATGCAAGTTTTACCGGCCAGATTTTGGGCGCTGTGCGTCCCCGCGAACTGCTGAGCGCTATTTACCGTTGTGGCCACGCCAGCTAACGTTGGCGGCGGCATCCCATACCGGTGGCACAGGTCACATTCATTTGTCCAATGACGGTACGGCGTGCCCCATTGGACATAGGTCTGTAATTTATGACAGCCCACGTTGGCGCAGCTCTTCTCGCCGGGCGTGTAAACAGCCCCGTACAGGTCGTAAACCGTGTTCCCAGACCAACCGGCATAAACGATATCGTTGACGGTATCGAAAACGACGTCGCGCTGCCCGTTGGCGTGCATCACGCGGCTGGCAAGCGGCACAGGATCATAGGTGGTCACATCGGCGGCATCGCGCGACCATGTGTTGGCGGCGGTGATTTCGCCATAGTGGCAGGTGCGGCACGACAGCGGTTCAAAACCCATATTCCAGGCGTGCAAGTTGCCGTACCCCTGGTCGCCAATCCATTGATGCGTGTTGCCCACGCCCGCTTCCACGTCGGGAACGGCCGTTAACAACGGAAATTCATGACAAGAGACACAATCTGTGATTTGTCCGCCGTTCCAGGCTGGCGTCGTGCGGTAAATCTGTGTTTCAGCCACCGTATACGGATCATAAGTTAGATTGCCGTATGCGTCGAAAATATAGTTGCCGTTACTGTCTACCAGATACGACCCCACCGGGCCAGACGTCACCTGAAGACCGCTGTGGCAATAGACGTTGTTGCAACTGCCACCGGCATAAGCGGCGGCGGCTCCGTTTTGCGATTTAAGCGAACCAGCCGGCGCGCCAGCAGGCGATAAATCTACGTCTACGCTCCCATTTTGATGTTGATTGACGTCGGTGGGATGACATTCACCGCAACCGTACTGGTAATCGGCGTCCGTGGCAAAACTCCCTGTCAGGCCATACCCTACGCTGTCCGTTCCGGCGTGCGTAGCATGCGCCCCAGTTTGAGGCGGCGCGCCATGACAGGCGTCGCAGGCCCCGCCGCTGATGGAACCGTCGTCTTT
The DNA here is from genome assembly GCA_024275635.1 of Chloroflexota bacterium. Lineage (GTDB taxonomy): Bacteria > Chloroflexota > Anaerolineae > Promineifilales > Promineifilaceae > JACKCC01. The sequence goes on from JAJRYT010000012.1 coordinate 32,465, forward strand.
TAGATGGCAGTAGGCGCAAACGCCCCGATTATTCAGGCGTAGGAGTGAACTACGGCCGTTTCCATCCGGTAAAGTCGCGCCATCAGGCCACTGTACCGACCCGGAATAGAAGCCCATCGTCGCCGAAGAGCCATGCGCTACATGGCATTTGACACAGCTCACATTCGTCGTGCTGTGCCGGTAGGAAAAAATGGGGTCGCCGGAATCCGTATGGCCGCTGCCGCTTGGAGCCAGGTAGCGCGTATGGCACTGACTGCACCAAGAAGCCAGTGAGGGCGCGATAGCGCCATATGTTTCGCTGATGTAATCATTGGCGGCGGCAACGGTATAAGTCTTTGTTATCTCATCCGTGACGACGATGGAAGCTGCAGCTCCAGAATCAACAGGGATGGGTCGCAAGATGCGATAAGCGCCGCCGCCATGCGGATCATGACAAGAAACACAGGATAAACTAAAATCAGCCGCACCCGCCCCAGAGCCAATGTTTCCATTCCCCCAAACCGTGCCTACGCTGCCATCTACTAAGTGATAAGATGTTGTCGCCGTAAGCGCGGCCACAGTTGAGGTCAAAGCATCAGTGTCCATAAGAGCATTCGTAAAACCGCCGCCCTTTAACCCCTGGTTAACGACGCCTTCGGCGGGGGATTCGGCAGCAAAATCTCGTTCCAGGTAAATACCGTCAACCACATTGGTGTCGGCGCCGGTAGCGGCGCTGCCATGGCAGGTATAGCACAGACCGGGAACGGCGCTAAGCAGCAGATTGGGGGCAGGAGCGGTATGCGCCCGGTGACAACCGGCACAGGCATCCGTGGTGGCGCTGTAACTCCCATGCGGGCCATTATCGGCCAACGCAGCGCCGGTTATCAATGCCAACAAAATAGCCATTCCCCCTATAATAGGAAGCAAGCGACGTATCACCGAGTGCAGTTTCATTGTCGTTTCCTCATTCTCGATTTTCCCGGAGACGGCCCATTTTCGGGAAAATGTAACCATTAGTACGTTTTTGGATCGTGCAGCTTACCGTGACAATTAATATAACAACTGCCGGGCTGGTATGCAGTCGTGCCCATATTGCCAGCTATATACGAAATGTCATATCCATTATTGATGGCAAACTCAAAATTAATCAGCCCATCCTCCCCACCCTGATGCGGCGCGTGGGCATCGTGGCACATGATACAAGAAGCGCCCTCCTTGATGACATGTTTTTCATGTTCGCCAAAAACGTTATCTGCGAAAAGAACATTATTGGCATCGTGGCATGTCCAGCAGAGAGCATAATCCGTTGTGTAATCGGTATACAGACCTACTATGGGCGTACCAGCAGCCACAATCTGGCAGGGATTGCCCGGAACAGGAGCCACGCCAGTACCAAAGGTGATATAGCATGTCTCACCGCCGGTGGTGTTGAACTGCACCCATCCGTTGGCGCTGCTGGTCACACCGTCAAACTTCAATTCAACAACACGCACATCCCCACTGTTCATCGTCTCATTTGGATTGATGTTCAACAAGGTTCCAGATGGATCCGGGCCAGCCTTCCACACGCTATTATTGTCTATCTTCACATCCTTAATGCCAGCGCCGCCGCCAGCATCCCAGGCGACTCTCATGGTATCTATGGTCACAGCGCCAGCTGCATCATTCCTCATCTGGAAGGTGATAGATTTATCATTGCTAGGCCCTCTGGCAGCCAGGTCATAATTGGTAAGCAATGTAGACAGGTTGGGCGAACCGTGCTGGTCGTGGCAGGCGCGGCAGCTATCTGTTGTACCGGCCGGACCGCTGGCAATATTGTCGTGCGTAGAGCCAACAAAGGTGGATTTGTCGTAACCGGTGCAGTTGGTCGTACCCGGGAACGTAATGCCGCCGGGCGGAACGCCATCGTGACAGGTCTGGCAGAAATCTTCCTGGCTTCCCGCCCAGAGCGTGGCGGCGCCGGTATCTGGGTTTGCCAGCTTATTGGCGCCATTCGCTAGATGGGGGTTATGACAGGTGGTACATTCCATATATTCACCATCTGGATCGACCACGCTGATATTGTGGTGGCTTGGTTGGGCAAACTGCGCCTGGATGTCAACGGCCGCCGGGCCGCTGGCGCCGTGACAACGATAACAGAACCCTTCTTCTTCCAGCATGGGATCGCCGGGAACTGCGCCACTGGCCGCAGCATCCCAGGGATCGAGGATACTCACCTTGTTGGAACCATGCCCATTCGTATGGCAACCGGAACAGGAGGTTATATTTTGATGGGAAGCCGCGTTCCAGGCTGTCTGATCTACTACCGGTGGCATGATGGCATCGCTGAAAGGGGAAAACCCACCAGCGCCATTACCGTCGTGGCAGGCCAAGCAGAACGGCTCCAGTGAAGCCGGGGTGTTATCGTAAATGATGGCGCTGCCATTATCTACATTGAGCAAATTGACTGTGCCTGACTGGTGCGAATTGTTGTTGTGGCAAACGATACAGTCGTCGTTTTGGACAATGCCATTGACATGATGTGATGTCAATTCAAAATCTGCGCCTGCGCCTATAATTTGCCGTCGGGCGCTGAGAGGCTGGTTATGACAGGCAACGCAAAGGCTGTTATCAACGGTACCGCTACTATTGACATGGCAGGCATAGCAAATCAGACGATTATCCAGGCGCAATAAGGAACTGCGGCCATTGTCGCTGGCGGCGGTGGCGCCATCCGGGAATTGTACCCTCGTACCGGCCAGGGGAGTCATTGTGGCTGATGTGCCGTGGGCCACATGACACCGGACACAGGATACGTTGTCAGTGGCATGGCGGTAGGCAAAGATAGCGTCCCCCGAGTCAGTATGGCCGCTGCCGCTGGCAGCCTTATACCGGGTATGACACTGGCTGCACCAATCCGTCATTTGCGTAGATATAGTATTGTAGTTCTCATCGGCATAATTGCCGGCGCTGCTGGCGATGGTGTAGTTTTTGGCTGCCTCATCCGTCACGGAGACCGTTTCTGCTGCTCCTGAACCGGTGGGAACGGGGCGCAAACTGCGATAAGCGCCCGAACCATGCGGGTCGTGGCAGGAGACGCAGGATAATGCAGCGCCTGTGCCTGGCCCAGAACCAATGGCGCCGTTCCCCCAGATGGTGGGTGTGCTGCCATCGTGGCTGGAAGTAACGGCCGTGCTGACAAAAACGGCATCGCTGTCTGTATCCATAAGCGCGTTTGAAAAGCCGCCCCCCTTCAAACCCCGGTTAACCATGCCTTCGGCGGGAAATTCGGTAACAAAATCTCGTTCCAGGTAAATGCCGTCAACCACATTTGTGTCAGCGCCGGTAGCGGCGCTGCCATGACAGGTGTAGCACAGACCGGGGACGGTATTAAGCAGCAGATTGGGTGCAGAAGCGGTATGCGTCCGGTGACAACCGGCACAGGCGTCGGTTGTGGCTGTGTAGCCGCCGTGCGGGCCGTTATCGGCCATGACCATACCGACAGGCACACTTAACAACGCCAATAAACTGATGGCTATTAGCAAGCGCGCTTTCATCGCTACGTAGGCTCCATTCCTCGGCAGATCTCCTCGCCTTTACCAGCGAGGAGAATGCTGCCATGTTAGTCAAGCGTTGATACAAAAGGTAGAATACGGGTGATGGGGGCGGGAATCCTCCGGCGGGTCGCCAACCTAAACCAGGGGATTCCTCGCCCTCACACTATTTCTGGTGGCAGACTTCACAAACGCCGCGGTTGTCTAGCCGCAGCAATGCGCTGTCGCCGCTGGGAATAGCTCCAGCCCCAAGACCAGGGCCGAACGGATCGTAGCTACCAGCGGCAAAGCCGCTCATCTGGGCGGCCGTACCGTGTGACATATGGCAAGTGCTGCAAACCACCCGCCCAAAGGCCGGGGCAGTTTCAGCCAACGGTAGAGTGTAGCCGCCAAAGCCAATCGCTTCCGGGTTGACGTTGGCGCCGCCGTAGCTGTAGTTCATGTCAATGTCATGCGCGTAGCCGCCGCTAGCAGCCACTACTGGGTCGCTGCCGGAACCGCCTGTAGTCACATGATAGGCGCTATGGCAAGCGGCACAAACAGAACTCATGCCGGTTCCCCACTGCTCGGTATCGTAATCTTTGGCTGCGCCCTCGTCCACCTGTTGTACGGCAACCGCGTTCCCGTTGATGGTTGCTTTGAGGATGCGGTAGTTGGGCGAACCATGCGGGTCATGGCATGAGGCACAAGAGAGATTACCTGCGGCGAGGTTGGCCGTAACGCCACGGTTTACGCCGTTACCCCACGCGGCAGCGGTTGTTCCATCGGCATTATGGGTAGATGATACGGCCGTGAGGCCGTAGTTGACAAAACCGCCGCCAAGCAAGGGAGCATTGTCGGGCGTATTAGTCGCACCAACATCTCCATTCGCGCCACCAGGGGCGTCGTCGCGGCTGGAGAGATAGAGACCATCGTCTACATTGGTATTGGCGCCAGCTCCTGCTGACCCGTGACAGGTTACGCATAAGTCGTAAGTGCTGTTGGCGAGAAGCAGCCGGGGGCCGGGGGCCGTATGCGCCCTATGACAACCGGCGCAAGCATCGGTCGTGGCCGAGTAGCCGCCGTGCGGCCCGCCATTGGCTGATGCTAAACTAACGGTGGAAACCATCGCCACTAACACCAGTACGAATACAAAAAGATACTTTTTCATTTTATTATGTCCTCCTTATGAACAATAATGATTTTCAGGTATACCTGAAAAGTACCGTTGAGTCGCTGTTTAAGACGTTTGTTCGCTTGACATCACCTCCTTAATGTTGGCTCTAATAGCCGATTGCTAATAAGACCAAACCTGCACGCGGTTGTTTTCACGATCTATGACATATAAACGCCCGCTTTCATCTACTACGATGTCATTGGGGTAGTTGAACAATCCGTCGTCTATTCCCCAATCGCCAAAAGCGTATAAGAAACCCGGCTCGGAGCCAGAAACATCGTATACTTTGACGTTTTGCCCGACAGCATCTATCACGAACAAACGATCTCGTTGGTCTATGAAGATGCCGCGCGGCAAACTGAGCGCCCCATCGGCGGGACCGCCGCCAAAGTTAAACAAGAACTCTCTTTTCTCGCCCCAGACAGAGATACGGCCGTTATTGCCATCCGATACATACACGCGCCCCTGAGAATCCGTTGCCACTGCATTGGGAAAAAGGAACTCGCCTTTGCCCTGGCCCGACTTGCCAAAATCAGACTTCAACAAGTCAACGCCTTGCCAGGAGACCAGAATCGGCTCATCCGGCACAGAAAACTCCAGAGTACGATTGTGGTCTTCCACCACATCCGTCACAAACATCGTGTTATTGGCGTCAATATGAATACCAAGCGGCGACCAATTAATAAGCGATCGCGGCCCAGGTAATATCTGCTCGTCCGCATCTACGGCCTGGTAAAAAACATTATCTTGAAAAATGTTGTACGAATAGGTCGTTCCCAGGAGCAAACCGCCAATATGCTGATCAACATAGCTGCTTAAGCTTAAATCGGGCATCAATATCATATCCAGATAACTGCCGTCACTGCCGTACATATAAATAGCATGTTGCAAACGATCGGTAACGAATAGACGGCCGTCGCTATCAGTCGCCAGATAAACCGGCGACCGTTCGCCGGAGCGCGTACGCGGCGGCGCAATAGAATCAATTTCATTACCGTCACGATCAAACACACGCACCAGCCGCTCCCCGCCAGTCTCGGACACATAAATACGGTCGCCTTGTGGAGACAACGCTACACCCACCGGTCTATCCATCCCATAGAAAGAAAAAAGATAATGGGGCGGATAATGAACCTCTGCTTGAGGAATGATCATATCCGGCAGCGGTTTCGGTTGCTGCAAATAGCGGCAAAACAAAGCGGAAAAACCGCATAAGAACAGCAGCAAAATCAACAAAAGCAGCAGCAATTTTCGGCGACGCTTTTCTTCCTCGTCAACCTCGTCAAACGCCTCATCATCATTTTCCGACAGCTCTAAAAGCGTTTGGGCAGCCTCATCAACCGCCGCGTTATCTGGAAATGGCTTCTCGCCAGCTTCCATTGCCACATTTTCAATATCGTCCGCAAGCGTTTCGACGACGCTCAGAGATTCATTTGTATTTAATTCCATTGGGTCAGACTTCGGCTGAATCATGATGGTAGACCTCAAACCTATTCATTTTCACTTAACAGCAGTTGGATACGGCCGTAGGCGTTATTGGCCATAAAATTATCCGGATCCAGCGCCAAAACATGCTCCAAATTCGATTGGGCCGCCGGCAGATCGCCTAACTGTTCCAGCGCCAACCCCAGCCCCAAATAAACTGGGGCAAAATCAGACAAATTGGCAGCGGCGCTTTCTAAATCGGCATAAGCCGCCTCGTAATCTCGTTGGGAAAAAGCGCTCATCCCCCTTGCATAAGCCACATGATGAGTCATGCCCAATGCTGCATAACTCGTTTCCATCCCATCATACGCTTCTGCAAAATCAGGCACAAACCGCACCGCATTCTGGAATTGTTCCATAGCTAGTTCATGCTGATCGTTCATAGCATAAGCCAGGCCCAGTTGATACATAGCGTCAGCATCGGCACGATTGATGGTTAAAGCCTCGGCAAGCACCGTCACTGCTTCAGTTGGTTGGTCCATTTGGACATAACTGGCCCCCAGGAAGTACAAAGCTGTCTCCAAAATAGTGTCAGCGCCAGCCATGGGCGCCTCCCGGCGCATCGCAGTAAATTTCTCCAACGGTGCGACGGCGGCTTCAGTTTGCCCAGATTGGACAAAGGCCATACCCTGAATAAAGAGCGCGTCATCATTGTCCGGATAAGATTTCAAGACCTGTTGTGCTTGCTCAATCGCCTTAGGATATGCGCCATTTTCCAGATAATATTGCGCTAAAGCCGTGCGTGCATCGGGGTCCTCCGGGTTTTCGCGTACCATCTCTTCCAGGCTCGCCACACCCATATCGAGAAGCGATTCATCATTGAGATAGACATAGCGATCCCAATAATAGTAACCGCCAAATGCCACAATCACGATGAGGAGCGCCGCCAGGGCAAGCCACACCAAACGGCTTAGTTGTTGCGAATCGTTTAAGTTGATCAAATGTGTAATTTTCATTTTTGTTACTCTCATGGGCTGTTTATAATGCCTCCAGGATGGCAGCGACTACACAGAATGTTCTGATGACAGGTGTAACAAACCTGATCGCCTTGCTCATAATATTCCTCGGCATGAGTGAAGAGCATATCTGGCGGGTGATCCAGGTTATGACAAACGCCGTTATTGCAAAAGCCCTGACCATGACATTGATAACAATTGTCTAATTAAGCATCAGTTACAGACCGATGCTCAATGGTCCAACGAAAATCAGCATGTGAGTCTGGCGTAGCGCATGTGATCACTGGCGACTCCACCAGGAGTTCATCACCACGCCCTATGATGGGGACGGTGTGGCACAAGTTGCACTTGACACTGATGGCTTCCACTTCTTGCCCGGTTTCATTCACGCTGACGTGTTTCCCGTCGTGGCAGCGTAAACAGCCCAGGGAGGGTGTGTGCCGGGCATTGTTGGGGTTCGTTTCCCAGGTTTGAGCCATTTCGGGAAAGTTTGTCTCGCTATAGATCGCTTGAATTTGTTTGAGTGTGGGGGCCAGTAATGTTTCGGTCGAGATGCCTGCCGTCAATACCTCTGGGTGACTGACGCTGTAGAATTCGGCCAGCGCTTCGATGGCGGTGTACGCTTCGGCCGTACTATTGTAGGATGGGGTCAGCGCTTCAATGGATTTGGCTCGGATATAAGGGATGGTTCTATCAATCAAACCCGTGTTGATGGCGTCGTCCACCGCTTCAGTTGGGGACGGGATGTAATGGGCCGTGCGGTTGTGGCAGTCTATACAATCCATCAAACGCACTTCATCCTTTTCAAAGGCAGTGTCCACAAATGAGGTTTGGGCCATTGTTAGCATGTCGCGGGCGAAGTATTCTTTCATGCTCCCGTCATTCTGTTCGACGCCTATCCACAAAATCACTTGCCGCTGCTCGTCGGCGGCAATGTAATAAACTGGGTTTGTGATGTGCCAATGAATGCCCTGAGATACGCCTGTACTTTCTTGCCAGCCGCCCATTTTCAGGATGAGGGTGGATTGGAGAGGGGTGTTTGCTTCGTCGTTATCGTAATGGATGATTGTTTTGATGATATTGTCTTTGAATGAGGTGGGGCTGTGACACGTTTCGCACGTTTCGCGGGCCGGCCGCAAATTATGTACCGGGCTGGAAATGGGCCGGCTAAAGGTATCTGTCAAAACGGCGTAGACTTGCCTCATGCCATCAATTTTTGATTTAACAAAAAATGATGCGCCTGGCCCGATGTGGCATTTAACGCATTCCACGTTGGCGTGAGGCGAGTCCTCGTACCGCGCCATTTCCGGGGCCATCGTATGGCAGGCTGTACCGCAAAATTCAGAACTCTCTGTGTACTCATAAATCTTGACGTTAACAACAATGAAAACAATGCTTGCCAACCCCAGAGCCAGAAGCCCGAACAGCAGCTTACGACGGTGCCGAGGATTACCTAAATCAATGACAACGCGGGACCAACGCCGTCGCTTTTGTTTAGCGTGTGGCGGGTTTGTTTCAGTTGTTTTTACCGCTTTACCTTTAGCTTCTTTGCGTTTTCTGCGTATTAGATTCATATTTTGTGGTTGTATTGACTTTTTTCTCGTTCGTTAAGTTTCGCAAGTAGGCATGAGCGGCTAAAATGCGCCGGTACTCGACCAGATGTGTTTCTTGCATTTCCTCTTCGGTCATTATGCCGGTGAAGATGCTCTTGTTCTTCTCTTTGAGAACGGTGTGGTAGATGTGCCAGATGAGGACGGATAATGCGGCTAATACGGCTTCCCATCCATGAACGGCGCGGGACACAGGAATGATGTCGCCGGGCAGCATCAGCGTGACCTGTATGGGAAACCATTGAATTAGCCCGGTCAGGATCATCACGGCCGTTCCCCACAACAAGGCCCAATACTCTATTTTTTCTTCAAAATTGAAACGATCACAGTCAGGTCGCTTTGTCGCTCGCCCCAGGTTGTACTTCACCATTTGCACAAAATCGCGCAGGTCTTGCCGCTGGGGCCACATAGCGCCTCGTTCCCGTTTCACAAACCAGGTGGTTAGAATCTGGACCAGGTGATAGACCGACTCGAAAATGAACAGGACAGCGGCCAGGTGATGCAGCGTGCGTAAGGTTTCTACGCCGCCGAACACCATGTTGACAACCCATCCTACTGGCAAAATAGCGCTGTAACGTTGCAGCAAGCCGGTTATGGCCAGCGTCGTGAAAGTCACGATTAAAAATTGGTGTTCCAGGCGCTGGCGCGACGTGAAGCGAATAAACGTTTTATCGCCGTCGGGGGTGACTTGCATTTGAGCGGCTAACGCCTGCGCCGCTCGCAAACGGCGCGCCCTGGCTCTTTTTTTAATGCGTTCGATGACGGCCGTTTCTTTGGTAACGGCCGTTTCTTCAACGCGATCATGTTTGGATTGAGCGCCATTAGACGAAATCGAAGTCATCGTATTCTTCCTCGGCTTCTGCCAAAGCATGACGTACCATCTGGCGCTTATCCCGCCAGCGCTTACCCACATCCAGGCCAATGTAGGCGACAAATCCGCCAATCGTCAATGGAATAAGCGCCCGGTAGATCATATTCACCAAGTACAAAACCGGCGTCTTCTCCCACGTCGGCAGATAATGACTGAGCCAGGCGTCGGGAAAGCGTATCGTCGCTTCCTGGTGACATTGTTGGCATGTCTTTTGCAGGTTCGATGGGTAAACGGTAGAGAGTGGGTCGTCGGACGGCCGTATATTGTGGATGCCATGACAATCGAAGCAAACAGCCTTGTTACTAGCGATGCCGGTGTGTTGGCGGCGAAAGAGGTCTACGGTACGGCCGTGAAAATCATCAAGATAGGTGTCGAAGACGGCCGTTGAAATATCATACTTCTCCATGAGCGCCTCATCCCCATGACAGTTGCCGCAAATAGCAATACTTTCATTGTGAAATGTGGGGTTACGCGGACCGCGCACACTATGCACACCGTGACAATCCACACAAGTAGGCACATCCGGGTTGGACTCATCTTCCAGCGCTGCGCCATGCACGCTGGTGCGATACGTTGAGTACACAGCCAGGTGACATTTAGCGCACGTATGCGAGATTTTGGCTCTGGGCGCATCCGGTTGGGAAATATCATGGCTGCCATGACAATCCACGCACAAGGGTGCGTCACGATTCCCGCTCAACTGCGCCTTCACGTGGGCGCTGTCCAAAGCCATATCAAATTCTTCCTCATGGCAGGAGCTGCACGCCTCGTTGATTTCTAATGCCATCTCCCTTTTATCGGCATAGGGGAGTTGCACATGCAGCGCGGCGTACTCGCCGACAACTGCCCCCCCTTCGGCATCATGGCAGGTCGTGCAGGTAATCTGCTCGACATGGTGCGGGTAACTGCTGATTTTTGTGTGGCAGGCAACGCACTCCAGCCCGGCCGGGCCGTGAACAGACTGCCCATATTTACCGTTATCAACAAACAGAGAGATGACCTCCCCATCGGCAAACTCCCCCTTGAAATCAGGGTCAGAATGGCACATCAAACAATTCTCATCCTGCTTGCCAACTGGGCCGCCATCTTGTTGCTGTAAAACTGGTTTACGCGGGGAAAGGATATGAGGCAGCGTTTCGGCGTTGACCCGGACTGTTGCCCATGCCAACCAAATCACCCCCACATACAACGCTATTATTACGCCTCTCTTATAACGATACATCGCTTTCATCCCGTGATTGATACAAACGGAAGTGTTTGTGATTTTTTTCACTTCCTTGCCACTAATTATACGGGATGGGGAAGAATCTATTGTCAGGAGAGTTTGATAGATAGTGTAGGGAAAATCGGATTATTAGTACCCTGGTACTAATGGGGAATCTGCCTACTCCAAAGGAGTTAGCCCGTGTTGGACGGCAAACTTGACCAGGGAAGGAAGGTCGCTGATGTTCAATTTCTGCATCAGGCGACTGCGATATGTCTCCACAGTCTTGGGAGATATGGAAAGTAGGTCAGCGATCTTTGGGTTTGATTTGCCTTCAACGACTAGTTGCATGACTTCCCGCTCACGGGGGCTGAGACTCGCCAAGGGACTCTTATCTTCTATGTCATGGCTCTGGCGCGCATAGTCGTCAATCAGCGTATCCGAAATCTTTTGGCTCAGGTAACGATGGCCGGTGTGAACAACACGAACGGCGTTGACCACCTCCATGCCGGCTGATTCTTTCAACAGGTAACCATATGCTCCGGCTTGTAAAGCGCGAACGACGTATTCAATATTGCCATGCATAGATAACATGATGACCTGAACAGTCGGGCAGAGTTGGCGGATTTGATGGGCTGCTTCAACGCCATTCAGTTCGGGCATAGTGATGTCCAGGATGGCAATGTTGGGTTGTAATCGCGTTACCCGGCGCACCGCTTCACGGCCGTTGGCAGCATCGCCAACCACCGTAATGTCAGACTGCGCATTTAACAGAAACCGCAACCCATCACGAATAATAGCGTGATCATCAGCCAGAAAAACAGTAATACTCATCAGTTCAATCCGCGTTGGAGGTGGCGGCCGCCATGCGGGACCCCAGGCTTATTTCAGGCTCAGGCGCTGTTCTGTGGTCAACCACATTCAATTTGAACCATGCCATTTGTGATATTCTTCACTTACATATGACTGAATTATACAGAGAGTAGGCGTGAATAATTGTCAGGAGAGTTTGATAGATGCTGTAAGGAAAATTGGAATACCGGTCGTTTATTCCGTAACTGGCAAACGATATTCGCCCCAGTAACCAAGTTGATAACCGTAAACCCAAACGTTAATACCCCCTCTTGGACGAAAAGCGGCGTATCAATAACTTAACTACTGACTATTCTAATGGGGTTAGTCCATACTGGATGGCAAATTTGACAAGAGAAGGCAAGTCGCTGATTTCTAACTTTTGCATCAGGCGGCTGCGATATGTTTCCACAGTCTTTGGGGAAATGGAAAGCGAATCGGCTATCTTGGCGTTCGATTTGCCTTCAACGACCAGTTGCAAAACTTCTCGCTCGCGCAGGCTGAGGCGCGCCAACGGATTCTTGGTTCCTATCGAATGCGGGTTCATGTAGTCGTCAATTACTGTATCTGAGATTTCCTGGCTCAGGTAACGGACGCCGTTATGAACTGCGCGCACAGCGTCAACCACCTCAATACAGGCTGATTCTTTCAACAGGTAACCACGCGCTCCGGCTTGTAGAGCGCGAACAATATGTTCGACGCTGCCATGTATGGATAGAATGATGACTTGAACAGAGGGACAGAGTTGGCGAATTTGATAGGCTGCTTCAACGCCGTTCAGTTCAGGCATGGTGATGTCCAGGATTACGATATTGGGCTGTAATTTTGGTACCTGGCGGACTGCTTCACGGCCGTTAGCGGCATCGCCAACCACCATAATATCAGACTGCGCCTCCAACAAAAAACGGAGCCCGTCCCGAATCACAGCATGATCGTCAGCCAGGAAGACAGTAATACTCATTGCGTCGCCTCCGCAATTACGCGCGTTCCTTCATAGATTGGATGAGACTCAATCCAGCAACGAGCGCCCACTACCTCGGCGCGTTCAGCCATGATAAGCAAACCCCAACCCTGATCCCCCACAGGTTTGGTCTGGTATGATGGGTCGAAACCAATACCGTTATCAGCAATAACCAGACAAACACGCTCGCCTTCTATGCTCATGGTTATCGTCACCTCTGTAGCTTGCGCATGTTTAGCTACGTTAGTTAACGCCTCTTGGGCAATACGGAAAAGGGCATTCTCTACAGGCGGAGGCAGGTGAGGGAGAAGTTCCTCACCCTGTACGGTGACAGAAATCCCTGTCCGCGAAGCGAACCGATTCCCGTACCAGCGCAGTGTTGCCATCAACCCGTAATCATCTAACATAGGCGGCCGTAAATCAGTCATGACGCCGCGGATATGTTTGGTTATTTGTTTCACCAAAGCTTGCGATTCGTCCAGACGGGAATGTACCTCATCGGTTACATCTTCGGGCATCAAGGTGCGGATGATGTTCAAGTTAATACCGAGCCCGGTTAGATTTTGCCCGGCCTGATCGTGTAGCTCCCGTGCCAGCCGCCGTCGTTCCGCCTCCTCTACTTCAGTCAGCCGGGCGCTCAAAAGACGAAGCCGTTCATGCTGGCGACTGACAGCCTCGAACAGCCGGGCATTTTCAAGAGCCACACCGATTTGATCAGCCACAGACGTCAACAACTTGACATCACTACCGATAATCTCCTGGTCTTCCGGCAGCCGTAAGTTCATGGCTCCCAGAACTCTACCGCGCGCCTTCAACGGCAAACAGATGTCTTTGTGGTCATTCATTGAGGGCCAGCGGCGACTATGCTGCTTATCTCCCCAGCAATCGTTAGCGATAATCACCTGGCCTTGCTGGACAGCTAAACCGCACAGACACTCCCCCAATTGAGGCGGGTTGACCAGGCAGGGGTGATCCTCTGGCGTGCCCCGATGAGCAACCAGGGAAAGCGTATCATTTTGCTCGTCTAGACTAAATAGCATACCTTTAGCCATACCCCCGAACATATCCAGCTGCAATACTTCATCTAGCGCGTTGTGGAGGAGTTGGACTAAGTCGAGTGACTGGCTCGCCGTAGCGGCAATGGCGTTGAGGGCAGCCAACTCTTCGTTGCGCTTTCTTATCTCCTGCTCTGCTTGTTTGCGTTCAGCAATATCCCGCTGAATAGCCAGGAATCCGATAATATTCTCGTGTTCATCAAGGATTGGATTAGTAGAACCCTCGATAGCTACCAGGGTCCCGTCTTTACATTTATTTCTCCATTCCCCCTTGACAATCTGTTTATTTAGAATTCTCTTCCAGAACAGTTTATAATCACGCAGCGTCATCATACCGCTTTTCAAAATTCGCGGCGTCGTCTTGCCAACTACTTCTGCGGCTTCATACCCATAAAATCTAGTAAATTCTGGGTTGATAAATGTAATGATCCCTTCCCGGTCAGTGAGAAAGATCACTTCGCCGGAGGCCTCAACTGCTTTTCGCAGTTTGATCAATTCGGACTCCGTGCGCTTGTGTTCGGTAACGTCGCGGAAGATGGCTTGTACGGACGGTTTGCCCTCGTAGGCGCAAGGAATTGCTGTCACCTCAACATTAATCTGTGTTCCATCAAGCCGGATAAACCTTTGCTCGACCATAGGAACCTTTTCCCCTTTTTCTTGCACCTGGCGATAGCGCGCCTTGACGATCTCCCGGTTTTGGGGAAGTACAAAATCCCAAACCGACTTGCCCACAAGTTGCTCTGGCTCTTTGATACCGAACAGCTTTACTCCAGCGAGATTCATAAAGACGATTCTGTCTTCGCATTGAATGACAATGGCATCGGGGGAGAGTTCCACAAGCTGGCGGTATTTTTCCTCGCTGGCCCGCAACGCATCCGTCGCCCGTTTACGTTTGTTCGATAGGTAATTGGCATGGAAGGCAAATCCAATTATAAATGTTAGCACTAAAACCCGTCGCCAAATTTGGTGGGGGGATGGAACGAGCATTTGTGTAACCAATTCTCCCTCGTTAAAGGTGTATACTGCGACAGCAGAATCAATGATCCAGAACAGCGCCCCAAGCCCAATACCGAGCAGGATCATCCTGTTTTTGATGCTAAAGATATGCTTTCTTATGGTCTCAAGATGTTGCATTTTTCGCTCCCATGGAACGCAGCTATCTCTTGGCGGTAGTACGAGAACGGCCGTATCCATCGCATTCAGGCCACTTCCGTCAAGAAGTCAACTTTTCTATAGTATACCCTATGCCGACGAGGGTAAAAACGATCTGGCAGCAGGCTCAAATCATTGGCCGGCAGACATCTAGATAACCAGGTGCTTATCAAGAACCTTTGGCGTTTGTGGGCTGCTTTCATGTTGCCACGTTGAGAAGCTTGGTAAATACGCATTTGGGGCTTAAAAACCACTCGTTTGATTTTTCCCAGGGCCAATCTTGCCGTTTATACATCGGTCGCGTTGCCGTATTCATACCATCTATCCCCCCCGCCTATTGATTGCGGCTGGTTGTCCGCTCGCCCTGAGCGCGCGGGGCAGATTACTTCGTTCCGACTGTCTGAATTTCGCCAGACTATTTTATACTGAATTACCCTGGGCGAGTTCTGGACAAATAAGCAGATGTATGGTTCAATCTCTGGCATCATAGTTGGTGTACACCAATGAACCAATCCAAAACAATTATCCCTCTGTACATTCAAATAGCCGAGGGGCTGTTGGATCGTATTCAATCCGGCAATCTGGCCCCCGGAGATCGGTTGCCTCCGGAGCGAGAACTGAGCGCAGCATTAGGCGTGAATCGTCGCACAGTGCGCGAAGCGCTGCGGGTGTTGGGAACGCAAGGATTAATCACCCGCCAACGAGGCGTGGGCACATTCATTGCCCATCCTAAAATTGAGCGCCAAGCTGATCACCTTGTCCCTTTTACCCAAGGTATGCAAAGTCGAGGATATGTCACCGGAGCCAAGGTTGTCCTTCTCAAGCAGCGCATGTGCGCGGTTTCCGTCGCCGAGCAATTAAGCCTCCCTATTTCGTCCCCCATTTATTACATCCACCGTCTCCGGTTTCTCAACAATGAACCGACCATGCTGGAGAAATTCATCTTGCCAACGGGTTACTTTCCCGAATTTGAACGGCATGATTTGGAGAACCGCTCATTATATGAGATATTGGAGACGGAATATAGCGTCATCATTAGTCAGGCGCGCCAGAGCATCGAAGCAGTCAGCGCCACAGAGTATGAAGCGGGGTTGTTAGACATTGGGAGTGGCGCGCCCCTCTTATTAGAACAACGGTTGGGTCTGGACCAAAACGGCCGTCCCGTCGAATACGCCAAAGATTTATATCGCGGTGACCGTTTCCGTTTTGTTACAAAAGTGACTTTAGCGACCGAATAACGGCCGTTACCAACATATGTAAATCACAAAACAATAACCGAAACTTACCATGCCATTAACACAACGATCATGCCGTAAGGATATAATCGGGCAGTTCGTTGTGTTGAAAAATTCAATTGAGGAGGATAATTGCCTATGGTCTAATTAAAAAATACGTTCTGCCAGGAACCTTACGTTTCCCGGCGAAATTAAATGTATGTCCTTCAACCAACCCATTTAAGACATGTAAAAGGAGAGAGAAATGCAAAAGAAAAGTCTATGGCTTATCCTTCTGGCCTTACTGTTAGCATTCGCGCTAGCCGCTTGTGGCAGTAACGACACTGGAACCACTGAAGAGGCCGCTCCAGCTGAAGAGGCCGCTCCGGCAGAAGAAGCCGCTCCAGCTGAAGAAGCCGCTCCGGCAGAGGCAGCCGCCGAAACGTCCTCTGGCTGCCCCGCCTCAACCGTCGCCGATATGAAAGGATTAGAAGGCGATTTCCCGAAGCAATTCGAATTAGCTGAGTATGAATCAAAAGCCGGCTGCACGATGACCTTTAGTGAAAACCCGGACATCGCCAGCCTGAACGAAGAACTCAACCCTGGCAGCAACCTGCCCGCTGTGGCCGACCGCCTGCCAGACGAGCCATTGGTAGTTCAACCTTACAACGAAATCGGCAGATACGGCGGCCGTCTGCGGAGTGTCTCCAAATCTCCGGAAAGCGGCACATCCGACTTCCTCAGCACGCGCCACGTCAACTTCGTTCGCTTCGATGACGACATGCTGACTATTGTGCCCAACATAGCCACGGGTTGGGAATACAACGACGACTATACCGAGTTAACCTTCTTCCTGCGTAAAGGACACAAATGGTCTGATGGCGCGCCATTCACCGCCGAGGATGTTGACTTTTGGTACAATGACATCAAACGCAACAAAGATATGTACGAGGAAGTAAGCAGCCTATGGATATTCGGCGGCGAGCCAATGCAGGTTGAGGCGATTGACGATACCACAGTCAAGTTCAGCTTTGCCGCACCAGCGCCCAACTTCGTCACCTTTATGGCCACGACATACGTCCAGCCCTTCCAACCCAAACACATATTAAGCCAGTTTATGCCCAAATACAACCCAGACGCCAATGCCAATGCCCAGGCCAATGGTTTTGACGATTGGACCGGGCAGTTCAAGCTCTACTTCCACGACTGGAAAGATACGTATCATCCCTATGATGGCCCGGAAGGCACGGCGCTCACCATTCCCACCCTGGAGTCCCATGTTCTGATTGAGGAATCAACTGAATTCCGCCGCTACATTACCAATCCATATTTCCACCAGGTAGACACAGTTGGCAATCAGTTACCCTACTACAATGAAGCCTATGAAATTTACAGCGAAGATATAGACGTGACCATCCTCAAGCTGATCAATGGTGAGCTTGACTACAGGATGCAAACCCTTGAGCTGCCTCGTTTCCCCGAGCTCAAGCAAAACGAGGAAAAAGGCGGTTATCGCGTCTTCTTACCGCCAACCGTGGGCGAATACATGTATTACACCTTCAACATCACCCACCAAGACCCCGAGATGGCAAAAATATTTGGCGACCTCCGCTTCCGCCAAGCCATGTCACTGGCCATCAACCGCGAGGAAATCAGAGATATTGTTTACCTCGGTCAAGGTGTCCCGCAGCAGGCGCTGCCCATCGATCACGTGACAGTAGATTTCATCAAAGACGAGTGGCTCAACCAATATATCGAGTACGATCCGGATGCAGCCAACGCACTACTGGATGATATGGGCCTGACCGAAAGAGACTCAGATGGCTTCCGACTCCGCTTCGATGGCGAACCTTTTGTCATTCTGCTCCAATATGCTCCCCAAGGGGGACCAGTGCAAAACCACGAACTGGTAAAAGGATACTGGGAGGCTGTGGGCGTGCGCGTCCAACTCAAGGAAGTCACCTCCGACTTCTACCGCACCGAGAGCAGCCAAAACCGCCACGACATCGCCACCTGGCGTAACGGTGGCGGAGCTACCGAAGTGGCCGGCGCTGTCCAGATCCTGGTTCCGCCTTTCGGCGACTTTCTCGACACCCGCACCGGCACCATGTGGAACGACTGGATGCAGAGCGACGGCGCCGAAGGAATTGAACCCCCCGATGACGTTAAGCAGCTCTGGGACCTGGCAGAAGAGTGGAAGACTTTTCCGATTGGCAGTCCCGAGAACAGTCGCATCGGAGCAGAAATTGTAGCGATTCATGCCAAATATCTGTTCCAAATCGGTTTGGTTGGCGAGATTCCCTCACCTGTGTATGTCAATAACCGCGTTGGCAACTTTGGCGAGTATACCCTCAAAGCCTACCCGTACTATTGGACTTACCCATTCCGCCCCACACAGTGGTTTATCAACGAGTAAGCGTTAGCAAGCATTAAGGCTGAGGTAGAGGTAAAAACTCTATCTCTACCTCAGCTATTTTACGACAGATGGGGATTAGCGATCAGGAAACCCCATAATCGCTGAATCCCCATTCGCAAGGAGAAGACCTATGCTTCGCTACTTTGCGCAACGTTTCATTTTCATGATCATCACCCTGTTATTTGTGTCGGTGGTCATCTTTATCGTTATTGAGTTGCCGCCAGGCGACTACGCCGAACGGTACGCTTATCGTAAACTAGCTTCGGCCGGTCAAGATGTGACCGAGCAAGATATGATTAATGTGCGTCACGAGTTTGGGTTGGACAAGCCAGCCCCTGTGCGCTACTTCAATTGGATCACCGACATTATATTACATGGCGATTTTGGCGAATCATTTCTCTTCAACGTACCCGTCAGAAATATGATTGGGGACCGTATCTGGTTGACAATGGCTCTGGCCTCGACCGCCATTCTATTAACCTATGCGCTGGCCATTCCTATCGGCATCTTTTCGGCGCTGTATCGTCATTCCTTTGGCGATTACCTGGCTACCTTTATCGGTTATATTGGTTTGTCACTTCCCAACTTTATGTTAGCGCTGGTGTTGCTGTATTTCAGCGTGACGGTGCTGGGCAGTTCCGCTGGCGGTCTTTTCTCGGAAGAGTTCGCTGAAGCGGCCTGGAGTTGGCCCAGAGTTGTGGATTTATTGGAGCATTTATGGGTGCCGGCGGTTGTTCTGGGTACAGCAAACACGGCCTTTCATCTGCAAACAATGCGGGCAACGATGCTCGACGAGCTGAACCAGCTCTATGTAGATGCCGCGCGCGCCAGGGGCATCCCTGAGTGGAAGGTCATTTTCAAGTACCCGGTACGAATCGCGCTGAACCCCATCGTT
This sequence comes from Chloroflexota bacterium, assembly GCA_024275635.1. Lineage (GTDB taxonomy): Bacteria > Chloroflexota > Anaerolineae > Promineifilales > Promineifilaceae > JACKCC01. The sequence goes on from JAJRYT010000012.1 coordinate 51,804, forward strand.
AGCTACCTGGGTTTCGACCTGGGGAAACTCGTCGCCGGCGCGCCTGTGGTGGCGCTGGTGCTATCCCTCCCAGATGCAGGTCAATTGTTGCTCCAGGCTTTACTGCAACAAGACATGTTCCTGGGCGGGGCGATTCTGTTGATGATCAGCACCATGATCGTGATTGGCGTTTTCATCTCCGACCTGATGCTCGCCGCTCTGGATCCACGGATTCGCTTAGGAGAGACATAAATGACGGCAACGACAATTCCTAAAGGTAAACGGACCGCCGCAACGCTGCCGCCCGATGAAGAAAAGCTCAAATATTTCACTGCCCGTCAATGGCAATTGGTATGGTGGCGCTTCCGCCGCAACCGGTTGGGGCTGCTTGGCGCCGGGATTCTTATTATCTATATCTTTGTCCTGATATTTGCGGAGTTTCTGGCTCCATATGGCGGCACCACGCTTGATTCCGAGTATGTTCTCGGGCCACCGCAGGTAGCACGTTTTTGGGACGAGAATGGTTTCTCCCTGCGTCCTTTTGTCTACAGCGTGACGACTGAGCGCGATCCGGTGACGTTGGCGATGATACCCACGATCGACAATTCTAAACGACGATACCTTCAATTCTTTGTGCGGACTAAAGAATATAAGTATTGGAATGGCAATCTGATCGCCAGCGACCTGCACTTTTTCGGCGTGGATGAGGGCACCATCCACCTCTTTGGCACTGACTCGCTGGGACGAGACATACTTTCCCGCACTATGTATGCAACCCGCACCTCGTTAACGCTGGGCGTAGTGGGTGTGCTGATTGCCTTCGTGATTGGCCTCGTCATGGGGGGAATGGCCGGATATCTGGGAGGCCAGGTAGATTTCTTCATTCAACGCCTGATCGAGTTGATCCGTTCTGTGCCTGACATCCCGCTCTTTATGGGGCTGGCGGCGGCGCTGCCCAAGGAATGGCCGCCGGAGAAAGTGTATTTAATGATCACGCTCATTCTTGGTTTTTTGGGCTGGACAACGTTGGCGCGGCGCATTCGCGGCAAGCTGTTATCGCTGCGTAAAGAGGATTACGTCATCGCCGCCCAGTTGGCCGGCGGCAGCAACGCGCGCATTATCGCCCGTCATATGTTACCCGCTTTCACCAGCTATATCATTGTGGATATTGTGGTTTATTTCCCATACATGATCCTGGCAGAAACGGCGTTAAGCTTCGTCGGTCTGGGGCTGCGGCCGCCTGTGATCAGTTGGGGGGTGCTGCTTCAAGGAGCGCAAAATATTCAGGCGATTGAACTGGCTCCGTGGCTTTTCATCCCGGTGATATTTGTGGTGTTTGCGGTGTTGGGCTTTACTTTCTTAGGCGATGGCTTGCGCGATGCGGCAGATCCATATAACTAGCTATGTTAACACAGGAAAACTCTATGGATATAGGAACTGAACAAATAGATTGGGACACTTTGCTAGAGGTGCAAGATCTCAAGGTTTCTTTCAAAACGGACGAGGGGATTATTCTAGCAGTGAACGGGATTTCCTTCTCTGTCCAGCGTGGGCAAACGTTGGGGATTGTGGGGGAAAGCGGTTCGGGTAAGAGTGTCAGTACGAAGGCTATTATGCAGCTTTTACCGAGAACGGCCGTCGTTGACAAAAATTCCTCAATTACGTGGCATCGTGAAAATGGCGAAACGGTCGAGATTACGCAGCTAAAAAAGGGAGGGCGTGAGATGCGGCGTATTCGCGGCGGGGAGATCGGCATGATCTTCCAGGAGCCGATGAGTTCTTTTTCGCCTGTCCATACCATTGGCAACCAGATCATCGAGGCGGTACTGGCGCACCGTCAGGTCAGCAAGCAAGAGGCGCGTGAGATTGCCATTGACATGCTGGACAAGGTAGGAATTTCCAACCCATCGGTGCGCGTAGATCAATATTCGTTTGAGCTGTCCGGCGGGATGCGGCAGCGGGCGATGATTGCTGTTACCCTCTCGATGAACCCGTCTTTGCTCATCGCTGATGAACCAACCACATCGCTAGATGTGACTATTCAGGCACAAATCCTGGAATTGATGAATCAGTTGCGAGAGGAGTTTAACATGGCAGTTATCTTCATCACACATAATCTGGGCGTTATTGCCCAGGTGGCAGATGAAGTGGCAGTGATGTACTTGGGGCAAATCCTGGAGCGGGGAACGGCAAAAGAGATTATTAACCAGCCGCAGCACCCGTATACACAAAGTTTGTTGAAAGCTATCCCCCGTCTGGATCATCTAGGGAAGCGGTTGACGGCAATCGGCGGTGATATTCCTAGCCCGCTGGAGCGTCCGGGGGGCTGTCCGTTCCATACACGCTGCGAACAAGCTATCTCCGGCGTCTGCGATACTCAAATACCGACCCTCACACCAATCAGTAATACCCATACCGTGCATTGCTTTTTATACGAGTAGAAATATGTCTGATATCTTACTTGAAATCAAGAATCTGAAAGTTCATTTTCCCATCCGCAGCAAACAGTTTTTTGGCGGCAGCACCACGTATGTAAAAGCAGTTGACGGCGTCAGTTTTTACATTGAGAAAGGGGAAACGCTAGGACTTGTTGGTGAGAGTGGCTCTGGCAAAACAACGGTCGGCCGTTCCATCTTACGGGCGATAGAGCCGACAGAAGGGCAGGTTACCTTTAATGTCGATGGGCAAACGGTGGATTTGAGCCAGCTCCAGGGAAAAGAGTTACGGGCATTCCGTAAGCATATGCAATTGATCTTTCAGGATCCGTACTCTTCGTTGAATCCACGCATGACGGTGCGGGATATTATTGCCGAACCCCTGGTCGCTATTAAACTGGCAAAGGGCAAGGAGGTAGATGAACGGGTGCGCGAAACGGCGGCGCTGTGCAAGCTTAATTTGGAATACCTGCGCCGTTTCCCCCATGCGTTCAGCGGCGGGCAGCGGCAGCGCATCGGGATCGCCCGCGCTCTCATCTCCCGGCCACAGTTTATTATTTGTTACGAGTCGGTGTCTGCTCTTGACGTATCCATTCAGGCGGAAGTTCTCAATTTACTGATGGACTTGCAAGCCGAACTGGGGCTGACATATTTGTTCATTGCCCATGATTTAAGCGTAGTGGCGCATATTTCCAAGCGGGTGGCTGTGATGTATCTGGGCCAGTTTGTTGAATTGGCGCCTACGAAACAACTGTTTTCTGCGCCCAAGCATCCTTACACAGAGGCGTTGATGTCGGCGATTCCTGAGGTGAACCCTGACGTGGAGATGGTTCCGGTTCACCTCAAAGGCGAAATTCCAAGCCCGGTCAACCCGCCGTCTGGCTGTCGTTTTCACACGCGCTGCCCTTATGTGGAGGATGTGTGCCGGACAGAGATGCCGGAGTGGCGCGAGATTGCCGAAGGGCATTTTGCGGCCTGTCATTTTGTGGATAGTTTGCAATTGAAAGGCACCGTTACGGCGGATTCTATTGGTGTCGTGAATTGAACCAGAATCGGTTATTGGATCACCGATTACCGAATCACCGATCACGAATTACGGATCACCGACGTATAGGGAGAGGTTAATATGGCGACGAAAATTCTTGTCCCGTTGAATCGTTCTCAACATAGCCGTGAAATTCTAGCGTATATTGAAAAGTTAATTCCCGCCCAAGATACACAGTTGATTTTGTTTTACATAACCAGGCCACCTAAGACGATTGGTCTGGCGGCGCCGGATTATCGTTCCGATTATGTGCTGGAAGAGGGCGGCGAACCGGTAGGCGAAAAGCTCTATCCTATTTATGCCAGCCAACAAGAGGATAGTGTCCGGGCTGAGATAGAGGTGGCGCTGCTCCCCGTTACCAATGATCTGAAAGCGCAAGGCTACCAGGTAGCCTTGAATGTTTGTTTTGATGATGGCGTCGTTGCCGAAATTGTGCGCACGGTTAACAGGGAAAAGATCGATCTCCTGGCTATGTCTACCCAGGCGCGGGAGGGGCTGATGCGCTTTTTCTTTGGCGATATTGCGAACAGGGTAATGCGTAGGGTGAAAGTTCCTGTCCTGTTGGTGCATCCAGAAATTTAAGATGTCGGCTTATGCAAACGGCCGTTTCCCAACGATTCCAGCAACTATTAAGCGCCAACCTGCCGGACGCCGCGCCTATTACGCTTGCTGCGGACACGGCCGTTCGCCTCATCAAACGCATTGATACTGTTTACCTGCACGCACACTCCTACTCCTTCATCCTCAACCTGACACGCGGATCGCTAACCCCCTTCGACATGCTAGAGTTTGCTTACCGGCATGAATTGCAGGGCGTCAATATGCACGTGGATGATGGCGGGGAGAACAGCCTGGGCAACAGCGACGACGCTGGTTTAGCCCGCTTCAAACAACAAGCGGCACGGCTCAATCTAACCATCCATCTGGACACCAGTCACACGGATCGAGCAGCAATTGATCGCATTGTCCGCATCGCCAGAGCGTTAGGCGTGCAAAATATCCGCGCCTATTCGCGTTACGAAGGCGCGCTATCAGAGGTGATGGCGCGTACCGTAACCGATTTGTATTATATGGCGGATGTGGCCGATGAGTACGATTTATTTTTTGATTTTGAGCAGCACGAGACGATCAAATCGGGCGAGATCGTGCAAATGTTACAGGAGGTCAACCACCCGCGCCTCCACGCTTTGTTTGATTTTACGAATATGATCAATGCGGGTGAACGGCCGTTAACCGCCCTACGCGCCTTAGCCCCCACCATCCGCCAAGTTCATCTCAAAGGAGCCAAACGGCTAAAAGAAGGGGATGGGTACGGACAATTGGGGGTGGTGCAAGGTTCGGCCGAGGATGAAATGCCCTACGCCCGGATGTTGTACGACCTGTTACTGTTGGGGGAAACAGAACCGCAAGTGATCTGTTTTGCACTGGAACAAGAAGTCAATTATTACGCGCCCGCCTACCGCCGAGCCAGCGAAGGAAATAATCCGTTCATCCCCTACAAAGACCCCAGCGAAACCCCCTTTGACGACACGGATTCAGCAATGGCATTCCTAAACGAAAAGCAGTGGGCTAACAACCAAGTTCATTTTATCAAAAGTTTGCTGGCCGAACTGAAACGGCTAGTATACTGTTTTCTAGCGGATACATCCGCCGGGTAAAAAAGAAAATTTGATTATAAGGAGCGAGTCATGCGATTAGAAAATAAAGTTGCCCTGATAACTGGGGCCGGAAGTGGAATTGGTCGGGAAACGGCCGTCTTATTTGCCAGTGAAGGCGCGAAAATCGTTGCCGTAGACATCAACGATGCCGCCGGAGAAGAAACGGTGCAGATGATCGCCGACGCCGGCGGCGAAGCCATTTACGTCCATGCCGATGTTTCCAAAGAGACGGATGCAGCGAACATGGTACGGGTGGCCGAGGAAACATATGGCAAGTTAAATGTCATGTTCAACAATGCTGGTATTTCCCATGCCCAGGACGACGACGCCATCAACACCACCGTAGACGTATGGGATTTGACGATGGCTATCAATGTCAAAGGCGTTTTTCTGGGCTGCAAATATGGCATCCCAGCATTACGGCGAGCGGGCGGCGGTTCCATCATCAACACCGCCTCATTTGTCGCTGTGCTGGGCGCGGCCACGCCCCAATTGGCCTACACCGCCAGCAAGGGAGCCGTCTTGTCGATGACCCGCGAACTGGCAACTATCCACGCCCGCGAAAATATCCGCGTCAATGCGCTGTGCCCCGGCCCGCTGCACACCGAATTGTTGATGAAATTCTTGAACACGGAAGAGAAGCGGCAGCGGCGCCTGGTGCATGTGCCCATGGGGCGATTTGGGGAAGCAAAGGAAATGGCAAAAGCAACCTTATTCTTAGCCTCTGACGACTCATCCTTCACCACCGGAGCTACCTTTATGGCTGATGGCGGGATCACGGCCGCTTACGTAACGCCTGAGTAGCAGTAATCATTCATCCTCTCGGAGGTTTGAAACCTCCGGGAGGGTGGCTGGAGAAAGAGAGGCCCTATCCATGTCTGATTTTCCTACTCAGTCCCGCGTCGTCATCATCGGCGGCGGTGTGGCCGGCTGCAGCATCGCCTACCATCTCACCAAGATGGGCTGGACGGATGTGCTGGTTCTGGATCGCAACGAATTGACCAGCGGCTCTACGTTTCATTCCGCCGGTCTGGTCGGGCAGCTGCGCTCCGACGTGAATTTGACGCGCATGATTCAGTACAGCACAGACCTATATCGTCAGTTAAAAGATGAAACAGGCGTTGAACCGGATTGGCGCGAAGTGGGCAGCTTACGATTAGCATCATCCCTTGAGCGGATGGAAGAATTGCGGCGGTTGACGGCGCTTTCCCACTCGTTTGGCCTACCATTGGAATTGATCAGCCCTAAAGAAGCGCAAGAACTTTTCCCAGTCATGACGTTGACCGACGTGCTGGGCGCAGTTTATTTACCAACCGATGGCTATATTGACCCCAATGGATTGACAATGGCACTGGCTGCCGGGGCCAGGTCGCGGGGGGCGCGATTCCTTACCCATACCCGCGTACAAGCGATTGAATTGAAGCACGGCCGTATCCACAAAGTCATCACCGACCAGGGCCATATCGAAACAGAGATTGTCGTCAACGCGACCGGGCAGTGGGCGGGAGAAATCGCCCGCATGGTCGGCGTCTATTTGCCCATCATTCCCATGGAGCATGAGTATATTCTGACCAAGCCAATTGCCGGGCAACCGGCCGGCCTGCCCACGATGCGCGATCCTGATTGGCTCATCTATTATCGGGAAGAAGTGGGCGGTTTGCTGATGGGCGGTTATGAGCGCAATCCGCTGCCCTGGAGCCTCAAAGGCATTCCATCCGACTTCAACAACAAGCTGCTGGCCCCGGATTGGGACCGGTTCATGCCCATCATGGAGAACGCGATCCGGCGCACGCCGCAGTTGGAAACGGCCGAAATCGTACAGATGATCAACGGACCGGAAGCGTTCACACCCGACAGCGAATTCTTGCTGGGGCCGACAGACGTTCCCGGTTTCTGGGTCGCGGCCGGGTTCTGCGCCCACGGGCTGGCGGGCGCTGGCGGCACGGGCAAAGTGATGGCTGAATGGATTATTGACGGGCAGCCAGAATGGAATATGTGGCGTTTAGATTTACGCCGCTTTGGCAAACAGTATGCCAGCCGGCAGTACACATTGGAGAAAACACTGGAAACGTACTCGATGCACTACGACATCCATTTTCCCAACGAAGAGCGGCCGGCAGGACGGCCGTTACGCATTTCCCCCTTCTACCACCGCCTGAAAGAACTGGGCGCCGCATTGGGGCAAAAAGCGGGATGGGAACGGCCGAACTGGTTCACCTCCAACGAAAATCAGGCGGAACACGGCCACGAACCGAAAGGATGGGCGCGCCGCCACTGGTCGCCAGCCATCGGCGTCGAGCATTTAGCCGTTCGCCGACAGGCCGGGCTGTTTGACGAGACCTCCTTTAGCAAAATAGATGTGCGCGGGCCGGACGCCCTCCCTTTGCTGCAATATCTGTGCGCCAATAATGTGGACAAGCCCATCGGACAGATCATCTACACCGCCATGCTCAATCCGCGCGGCGGCATCGAAGCTGATTTCACCGTTTTGCGGCTGGCAGATGACCATTTCCGCATCATCACCGGCTCCGCCTTTGGCCGTCACGATCTGGCCTGGATTCATATCAACACGCCGCCCAACATGAACGTCCAGGTGGAGGATGTGACCGCCAACTACGCCTGCCTGGGCTTATTTGGCCCCCGCGCCCGCGACATTTTGGCCCGCGTGACGCAGGATGACGTCTCCAACGCTGGCTTCGGTTACATGCACGCCAAACAGATCGTGATCGGCGACGTGCCCGCCCTCGCTTTGCGCGTCACCTACGTGGGCGAATTGGGCTGGGAGATTTACTGCTCAATGGAGTACGGGCAGCGGCTGTGGGATATTCTGTGGCAGAGCGGTCGGGCGGATGGCCTGGTTGCCGCCGGGTACCGGGCGATTGATACGCTGCGGCTGGAGAAAGGATACCGTTATTGGAGCGCCGACATCAGCCCCGATTATACGCCTTACGAGGCAGGGCTGGGTTTTGCTGTCAAGCTGGATAAGAGTGGTTTTATCGGCCGCGAGGCGCTGCTCAAACAAAAGGAATCGGGTATTCAACGCAAGTTATGCTGCCTGACGCTGGCTGACAGTTCAGCGATTGTGTTGGGCAATGAACCTATCCGCGATGGCGATGAAGTGGTTGGCTGGGTGAGTTCGGGCGGCTATGGGTATGCGGTGAAGAAGAGTATTGCTTATGGCTATTTGCCTTTGGCGCAAGCGGCCACAGGAACAAACCTGACGATAGATATTTTTGGCAAGCGTGTGGAAACGGCCGTCGTGCAAGAGCCTCTCTGGGATCCAATGGGCGTGCGGATAAGGAGTTGATGGAGATTAGCAATTGGTATGATCTCCAATCTCAAGGAGTATATTATGGATAATAAACTAACGCCAGCATCATTTGAAGAGACTGACATCAGGCGTGTTTGGGATGAGGAATCAGAGCAATGGTATTTTGCTGTTGTGGATGTTATAGAAGCCCTGACAGAATCAACACGTCCACGTAAATACTGGAATGATCTCAAAAGACGCGTGAAAAAACAGTCCGACATAGAACTGTCCGCATTTTGCGGACAGTTCCCAATGAAACATAAGACGAACAACAGAACATACCAAACTGAATGTGCCAATGTTGAAAGCATGTTCCGCATTATCCAATCCATCCCCTCCCCCAAAGCAGAGCCATTCAAGCAATGGCTGGCGAAAGTTGGCTATCAACGAATTCAAGAAATAAATGAACCGGCCTTAGCTGCCCAACGCGCCAGAGAGTTATATAAAGCCAAAGGGTACAGTGATGAATGGATAGACTCTCGTTTGCAAAGTATTGATATTCGCAACGATCTAACCAATGAATGGGCGCAGCGGGAGGTCAAGGAAGGGTTGGAATATGCCATATTGACGGCCGAAATCTCGAAGGGAACTTTCGGCATTAAGCCGGGCGAGCATAAGCAGTTGAAGGGATTGAAGCGTCAAAACTTGCGCGATCATATGACGAAGGCAGAGCTGGTTTTTACCATGTTGGGCGAGCTATCCACCACTGAAATAGCAATCAAGGAAGACGCCCAGGGATTCGATGAAAATAAGGTTTCGGCCCGCAAAGGGGGGAAGATCGCCGGGGATGCGCGCCGGGCGTTGGAGAGCCAGACGGGTAAACCAGTGGTGTCGGAAATGAATTATTTAGCTACGCCGGAAGCAGAACAACAGGAACTACCACCGGAGCATGATGCTGACGCAACCTGATTGGAAACAAATTTTGGCGCGCGTGCCACAATGGGCAGGACGAGACGATATCCAGACATCGTTTTTGAGCGGCGGCATCACTAACGAGAATGTGCGCGTAGATGTGGCTGGCGAAAGTTTTGTGCTGCGTCTGGCCGGAGAAAAGACGGCGTTATTGGGTATTGATCGTCAACAAGAGTTCATGGCCCACTCCGCCGCCGCCAGCATTGGTGTCGCCCCGGAGGTTGTCTATTTTATTGAGCCGGAGGGGTATTTGGTGACGCGGTTTGTCAACGGCCGTTCCCCCACTCCCGCCCAAATAAGAGAACCAGACACCATCCAACAAATCGCCCAACTCCTCAAACAAGTCCATGCGCTGCCGTCCATTCCGGCCGTTTTTTCTGTGTTTGACATCGTCAGAAGTTATGAACAGACAGCTCGGCAATATGGCGCTCGCTTCCCGGCGCAGTTTGATGGTTGGTTAGAAAAGATGGCGGAAATTGAAACGGCCCCCCCTTCCCCCCTTCCCTCTGCTTTTTGCCATAATGATTTGCTCAACGGGAATTTTTTGATGAACAACGGCCGTATCACGCTGCTCGATTGGGAATATGCCGGCATGGGCGACATCTACTTTGATCTGGCAAACTTTGCCGTCCACCGCGAACTTGACGACGAACAAGAACGCTGGCTGCTGACCAGCTATTTTGGCAGCGTCTCTTCAGCGCAGCAAGCGCGGCTCAAATTGATGAAAATCATGTCCGACTTCCGTGAAGCGATGTGGGGCCTGGTGCAAACTGGTACATCCCAACTCGACTTTGATTTTAGCGGCTATACCAAGCAGCATTTTGACCGCATGGCAAGTAGCATGGTTCATCCAGATTATCCACAATGGTTGAATGAGATTCAAGATTGAAAAGAGGTAAAAGGGTTATTCGGGTAATTAGCATGAACTTTTTGCCTATTACCAAGAGGTTGCCCCATGAATGATTGGAAATCCGAATTCGTAAATGTTAATAATTATCGTATTCATGTGCGGCAAACAGGTGGAGCGTTGCCAGCCATATTTCTACTGCATGGCTTTACCGATAGTGGCCGCACCTGGTCACGATTGGCGGCCGATTTAGCGCCTGAGTTCAACGTATTCATGCCGGACATGGTCGGGCACGGGCTTTCCGACCCAACAGATGGTGTCATTCCTGTGGCCAGTTTTGCGGAAATTGTGATCAGGCTTATGGATCACTACGGTGTGGAAAACAGTGGTATTGGCGGGCATTCAATGGGTGGCGGTGTAGCCACTGTCGCAGCCGCCAAATATCCAAATCGTTTTAATGCCATTATGCTGGAAGATCCTTCCTGGAGTGAAGAAAAGAGCGTATCCCCACTATTTATTGGCACTATTGAAGGGGGACAAGAATGGCGCAATTGGTTAATTGAACTGCGGCAAATGTCAGTGAAAGACGCGATAGACTCTCTGCGGGTGGAACGGCCGTCCTGGCACCCAACTGATCTAGAGATTTTTCTCGACGACAGGCTGCGATGCGACCTGGCTATCTTCAACCGACTTGACTTTGCCCTTCGGCAACACCGGCGCGAGTTGTTAACCCGATTTCAATCTCCCGTCATGTTGGTCACAGGCGCAACTGAACTAGGGGGCAATATCAATTCGGAAGTGGCTCATACCATTTTATCTTTGACGCATGACGGTCATCTCGCTCACATTCCAGGCGCAGGACATGGCATTCATCGTGAACAGTATGAACGCTTTCGAGATGCGGTAGTTCCATTCTTTAGGCAATACGCAGCCTGAAATTATCTTCTCATATACAATTCTTGCCGTAAAAATCACTGAAATCGAAACGATTCCTGTTCAAATACCATTGAACCCCATCCGGGCTATTCGCAGCCGCCATGGGCTGTAGTGGTACAGTAAAGATTCGGCCGTTTCCCACAAATCTAACCCACATCCTCGTTCTATCAGCGCGTTTTTTGTCTCAGACAGTGGGGTACAAACATTTTGTACCCCTTATCTGTACCCCAATGCGGTACCAACGCGAAGACAGGATTGAGTTTAATGGCTGCATGAACCATCAAACTATAGATTATGTGGAGAGGTGAAATATGTTATTAAAATCGGTAACAAATGGGGAATATCGGACAGAAATTCGAGCGTTGTTCTCGGAATATTTACATTGGGTTGTTGTGGAAATGAACCAGCGCTGGAAGCCTGGTATGAAAGAAGCAAGAGGTCGAAGCATTCATAGATGGAGATATGCAAACGCTGAGCCGAATGTTGCCGCCAAACGGCCGTTTCTACTTGGCAAAGGTTGACGGTGAATTTGTCGGAATTGGCGGCCTGAAACAGTTAGATAAAACAACAGGTGAGGTTAAGCGCATGTTTGTCCGCAATCAAGTTCGGGGGCTAGGGGGATGTTGGGCCAGAAGTTCAGCGATTTGGAGAGACGGCCGTCTTTCATCCCGTTCGATTTTCTTGATTGTCACAGAAGAACAGCTAATCTGCTGCGCCAAGCAGCTACGGGATAATCCCAGGCGATTACGGCGCGTCCCTACATCCACTCACCAAACGAAATAATCTCGCTCAATTTACCCTCCAATTAGGGTATGTCAGAACTGTATCCCCTTTGTATCCCACAACTTTAGCCCAATTGCAATTTAACACAAGCATCGACGTAGACAACAAATGACACAACGCAATCTCTCCAACATTTTGATCGTATGACAAATGGTATGTATCATTCAGACAATCAACAATGATTAAGTGAAATTTAAGATTGGAGAACGAAACGGCTATGCAAACAACAACGATTGGCGCTTACCCCAAACCGGATTACGTCCCTACCCCCGATTGGTTTCGCGTGGGCGGAACGGGCAACGAAGCCCCCACAAAGGCATTTGACGACTATCTAAAAAACCGGCCGGACGATATTGATGAGATTCATGATCGCGCTACGCATGAGGTTATTCAGGATCAAATCAATGTAGGCATTGACATTCCCACCGACGGTGAAATCCGGCGCGAAAATTATATTCATTATCAATGCCGCAATTTTGACGGGTTTGATTTTGTCAATTTGACAAAAGTCAGTCTGCGTAACGGGGCTTGGGTTGCCGAAGTCCCCACCATCACCGGCCCCATCCGCGCCCGCGCCCCCATCTTGCCGCGCGATTACACCGTCGCCCAGGCGGCAACCAATCATCCCGTAAAAATAACCTTGCCCGGTCCAATGACCATCAGCGGCAGCGCTGCCGACGCGTATTACCGCGATGAAGCCAAGCTGGGCGCAGATTTGGCAAAAGCGCTTAATCAGGAGGTGTTGGCATTAGCCGCCGCTGGCTGCACTTGGATTCAGATTGACGAGCCGGTTTTTGCCCGTAACACGGATAAGGCATTCGCGTTCGGCTTTGACAATCTGGAACGCTGCTTTGACGGCTTGCCGGATCACGTCACCCGCGCTGTGCATATGTGCTGTGGCTATCCTGACCGTTTGGATCAAGATGATTTTGTCAAGGCTGACCAACTGGCCTATTTCCGGCTGGCGGATGCGATTGATGCTTCTTCCATCCAGGCGGTTTCGATTGAGGATGCTCATCGTTATAATGATTTGACGTTGCTGGATAAGTTCAGGAAAACGGCCGTTATCTTCGGCTCCATCGGCATTGCTCGTTCACGGGTGGAAACGGTTGAAGAGATTGAAGCGCGACTGCGACAAGCGTTGGAACACATTGACGCTGAACGGCTGATTGTAGGGCCTGATTGTGGACTAGGAATGCTTCCTCGTGAGATTGTGCTGGCGAAGTTAGAAAATATGGTAACGGCCGTGCGCCAAATTGGCTGACCAGGAGCATAGAACTGGTTACTGGTTACTCAAGCAATAACCAATAACTCTTATCTGAAACGGGCGCGTTATTTAATCGCCATTCCCAAGCCGCTTTACTTCCGACTCCCTATTTCTTTATATGCTACATACAATTCAACAAGCCATTAACCCGCACGACCGGTATCAAATTGAAATCAAGCTGGATTACAAACTACTTGACGACAACAAGACTAATTATCGTGTGTACACTTACTTTTTTCTGCCGCAAAGTTTAGGCATTTCTAAAGAAAGCTACCACAAAAGCGATTTCTACCGGGATGTGCAAAATTACATCCGTCTCAAGACACCTGATCTCGATTTACACGCCTTTACCAAACAAGCCGATTCGCCTTTAACGGCCGTTCATCGCATCGTCAAAGCCGGTAGTTGGCAGCAAGACATTGCGCTAAAAACCCAACTGGTAAATCACCTCAAACTGCTCAGCGCCATGCTTAAAACCGCCATGCGCGAGCATTTCCACTTCATCTACAAACGGATTGAGGAGGCTCCTGACGGCGCAAAAGTCCATCGTATCATCCACAATTTGGTCGAGGCATTTTTGGCTGGAACCGAGGCAATGACAATAAGTTACCGCGCCTTGTTTGGTGAATTTAACCTGCCGGGAGTGGACGCCGAAATCTTCACCGCCTACTCGCTCACTGACGAATATATCAGCTTACTGATTGAAGAAGCGGCAATTGAGATGTACCAAATCGTGAACGACCATCTAAAAAGCGCCAAACAGGGGCAGTTTAAAAGTCAATTACGCGCGCGCGCGGCAAAAGAAAGCAAACACCGTCGGGCGATGGGATACGGGTCGGTTTTGAAAGAGGGTGATGACAATGAAACATATGTCTTTCGCGCCTCTGTATTGAAAAAATATGCAGCAAGTGTGTTGTATCTGTCAACGGCCGTTCACCGAGAAGGCCGTGGCACAGAGCAAATCCTATATGCGATTGCCGCCGGTCTTTCCATGATCTTTGCCACGGTGGTCGCCTTTTACTTTCAAAGCATCTATGGCAATCTAACCGTCCCCTTTTTTACCGCCCTCGTCATCGGCTACATGTTCAAAGACCGCATTAAGGAACTAGCCCGCGACCTGTTCTCGGCCAAATTACAAGATCGGCTGTATGATCGGCGCACGGACATCCGTTCGTTAGATGGTAAGCACAAATTAGGCGTCTTGCGGGAGAAAGTATCGTTTGTGCAAGAGAAGGATGTGCCCAGACCGGCGCTAAAAGCGCGTAACAAAGACTTTTTTGCTGACCTTGCCAACGCGGGACGCGGGGAGACGATTATTTGCTACACCAAAGATGTAGTGTTGTATGCGGATGCGTTTGGGAAGGTATCGGTTGATACGCCCACGATGACCGGATTGAATGATATTACCCGGTACGATGTGCGCCGATTTTTGAAGAAGATGGCGGAGCCTGTGCAGGAACGGCCGTGTATCATCAACGACGAACTCGCAACCGTCCCCACCCATAAGGTGTACCACCTTAATCTTATCTCTCGCTACCGCGTGCTGCAGCCGCAGGTAGAAAAAGAGAAATCCCACACTCGCGTTCGCGTCATACTCAATCAGAAAGGAATCAAGCGGCTTGAGCAGGTGGCTGTATAACCAGTAGCCGCAGTTTATCGGCCACCGCTCCTGTACTTCCCCGGCGACAATCCCAGCACCCGCTTAAATGTGCGCGAGAAGTGGCGCGTGTCGGCAAAGCCGAGATGGTAGGCCACTTCTGTCACGCCCAACTGCTGTTCATTGAGCAGCCGCGCGGCCTGCTCAATCCGGTAACGAGTGTGGAAATGGCGCGGCGATTCGCCCAACCATTTCTCGAATAATGCCCGCAAGTGGGATTGGCTGACCCCCGCCGCCGCTGCCGCCGCCGCCGCTTCATATTTCTCGGCATAATTTTCACGCAAATGGGTAATGGCGTTTTGGACAGTATCGGGATAGGTGGATTGGGAGGAGGCCGCTGTCCCTGACAACTCCGCCACCCGCGCCATCAACTCATACAACAAGCCAATAGCCTGTAACGCATGACCCGGCTTCCGCAAAATCAACACCTCCCGAATCGCTACAAATTTAGCCTCGATTTCGCTGTCATACGCCAACGATACATGATGCAGCCCCTGTTGGACAAACAACGGAGGCCAAACACCCTCCACACCCACCCAATGATGCTTGATCGCCTCATCCGCCTGGTAAACAAACTGATGATCGGGCGGGAAAATGAGCAAATCGCCTCCAGCAACGGGACTGGCGGCACGACCAACTCGCAGCGCCGCCTGACCCTCCAAATGATAAAAAAGCTGGATGCGCCCCGAATGCTCGAAATTTCCAGTCGCATACCCCGGCTTGCAATGATATTCGCCCGCCTGCGCCACGCGTAAATCGGGTTTGGGAATGATGGGAATGCCGTAACCTGTGCGCCAATAATCGTAGCGTAACGGCCGTAACCCGTCATTCGTGCCGCCGCTCATCGGACGTAAAGGATGTGTTGGAAACTGATTTGCCGTCATTTCAGTCACCTAAATCGTCGTTTCATTCCCCTACTATCGCGTAACGCCATCTACAATATGATGCAAAACTAAACGGCGAATAAATTCGCGGCAACCGGCGACTCTAAGGGAGCGTTCGGAAATAACTTCTCGGTTTTCGTAAACCGTGTTCCGTATCCCGTAAACCGTGTTCCGTCACCAGGCAAATAACGGATTACGAATGACCAAAGCGCCAAGTTAATAACGAACGGATCCTAAAACAAAGTCCATCTTCGTAGACTGAAACCCAGTTGGTGAAGGCTAACTTTGCAAATGTTGTCGCAGTTTCAACCGCCGTCGTTAGAAAGTATAGGAATGAAATACAAAATAGCAACTTTTCTAACCAATTCCAATTGGCGACCTGAAATAAAAAACTTTCTGCTGATCACCATTGGCGCCTTTATGCTCATCGTCAGCATAGACGCCTTCCTCGCCCCCTCCAACATCTCCCCCGGCGGCGGCGTGACCGGGATTTCATTGATCATCAACCATTTCACTGGATGGCCAATTGGTCGCGTTATGCTGATTCTGAATATCCCCTTGCTCATCGTTGGCTTCAAATATTTAGGCCGATTTCATTTTCTGGTTCGCACGCTCTACGCTGCCGCTATTTATAATCTGGGCGTGGACTTTTTTGGGCGCTGGATGACGGCCGTTAGCGATGATCTGATGTTAAACGCGCTGTTTGGCGGCGTCATTGGCGGACTCGGCACAGGGTTGGTTTATCGCGGACGCAGCACAACGGCCGGATTTGGCATCGTCAGCCGTATTATCCAGCTTAAAACGGGAATGCCCATCAGTCAGGTATATATTTTAACCGACGGCGCCGTGCTAATCGGGCTGGGGCTGACCTTTGGCTGGGTAGCCGCGCTCTACTCACTGGTCACACTTTTTATATGGGGGTTGGCAGCCGATTACGCTCTGGAAGGCCCCAGCATTGTGCGTACCGCCTTTATCATCACTGACAAGCCGCAAGAAATTACCAACGCTTTGTTTGAGCGATTGGGCGTGGGCATTACCGGCTGGCAGGCACAAGGGATGTACACGCGCGCCACGCACATGACGCTGTTCTGCACAGTCAATCGGTCTGAAATCAATTCGCTGCGTGCGATTGCCCTGTCCACTGACCCAGCGGCATTTATCGTCATTGGACAAGGCCATCAAACAAGCGGTGGCATTGTGAAGGCCAACTATAACAGAATAGCTAACAGTTAACTGTCCGTTAGCTATTAGCTGTTCGTTGTTGATTATTTTGACGAGGGAGAATAAGTATGAATGGCAAACGAGAGATGACGGGCTGGAAGGATAAAATCCTCTTTACTCCCGGTCCTCTAACCACCAGTCGCACTGTCAAACAAGCGATGTTGCAGGATTTAGGATCGCGGGATTTCGAATTTATTGAAGCCATAGCCCAAATTCGGCGCGATTTGCTGACTTTAGGAGAGGTGGCTGATGCCGGGTATGAAGCCATCCTCATGCAAGGTAGCGGTACATTTGGCATTGAAGCCGTGTTTTCAACCGTCACCCCGCCAGATGGCAAATGGTTGTGTATCATCAATGGCGCCTACGGCCGTCGCATGAATTACATTGCCGGGGTGTTGGGGATTGAAACGACTGTTCTCACCTATCCCGAAAACCACAAACCCAATCTACAAGAGATTAACGACACATTGGCGCAAGACCCCGCCATTACCCACGTTGCCGTTGTCCACTGCGAAACAACAACTGGCATCATCAACCAGGTAGAAGAGATTGGGGAGATTGTGCGGCGAAACGGCCGTGTCTATTTTGTAGACGCGATGAGCAGCTTTGGGGCCATCCCTCTTAATCTGGCCGAGGCCAAGATAGACTTTCTCGTCTCCTCCGCCAATAAATGTATCGAAGGCGTCCCCGGTTTCAGCTTTGCGCTGGCGCGGCGCGACGCGCTGCTGGCCGCCGATGGGTACGCCCGCAGCGTCAGCCTCGATTTGCTGGCGCAGTGGCGCGGATTGGAGGCGAATGGGCAGTTTCGCTTTACCCCGCCCACCCACGCTTTGTTAGCTTTTGCTCAGGCGTTAAATGAGTTGATGATGGAGGGAGGGGTGAAGAGCAGAAACGGCCGTTACCGACAAAACTACCAAACCCTCGTCGCCGGGATGCGGAAAATGGGCTTTGTTGAATACCTCAACCCGGAAGATCAAGGGCCTATCATCACCTCATTCCGCTACCTCGACCACCCTAACTTCACATTTCAACGATTCTACGAAGCCCTCAACAAACATGATTTTGTCATTTACCCCGGTAAAGTGAGCAATGCCGATTGTTTCCGCATCGGCCATATTGGCCGCATCTTTCCCCCAGACGTTAAAAGCCTCCTGGCCGCCATCGCCGATGTGTTAATCGAAATGGGCATCACATGAGCCAGCCAGACAACCTGAAATCTGAAGGGGATGTGAACCTTTCTGCGCTGCGCGAGGTATGGTACAACAACGATCTGGACGCGGCTACGCGCAATTTACTGGACGAGGATGCGCGCTACTTCCTACACCAATCCCTCTCAACGCCCTGCCTCAACGCCCTGCAAAGCTGTGACGGCATCTATATTGAAGATGCGCAGGGGCGTCGCACTATGGATTTTCACGGCAATTATGCGCATCAGGTAGGGTATGGCAATCCCGACGTCATCGCCGCCATCATCAAACAGATGCAAACGCTTTCTTTCTCTGTGCGCCGCTATACCAATAAAACGGCCGTTGCCCTTGCCAAAAAACTCACAGAACTGGCCCCCGGTGACCTCAACCGTGTTCTGTTCGCTCCCGGCGGCGCCGAAGCCATTGGCATGGCGCTCAAACTGGCGCGCGTCGCCACCGGTCGCCACAAAACCATCTCCATGTGGGATTCATTCCACGGCGCCACATTAGACGCCATCTCCATCGGCGGCGAACAAATATTCCGCAATAATATTGGCCCCCTGCTGCCCGGCAGCGAACACGTCCCCCCACCCGACGAATATCGCTGCCTGTGGGAGTGCCACACGCGCGGCGGCTGCGATCTAAAATGCGCCAATTACATCGAATACGTGCTAGAAAAAGAAGGCGACATCGCCGCCGTTATCGCCGAACCAATCCGCAGCATTCCCACCATCCCCAAACCAGAATATTGGCAGCGCATTCGCGCCGCCTGCGATCGGCACGGCACATTACTCATCTTCGATGAAATCCCACACGCGCTGGGGCGCGCCGGCCGCATGTTCACTTGCGAACATTTCAACGTGGTTCCCGACATCCTGGTAATTGGCAAAGGATTGGGCGGCGGCATCTTACCCTGGGCTGGCATCATCGCCCGCAATGGGTTGAATGTGGCCGCTGAACGGGCGTTAGGTCATTACACTCACGAGAAGAACCCGGTGTTATGCGCGGCCGCTTTGGCAACACTCAATTACATCGAAGACCATCATTTGATGGAAAATGCCCGCCTGGTTGGCGCTTATGCTTTGGAACGAATGCGGGTGATGATGGACGCCCACTCGCTCATCGGCGATGTACGCGGTATTGGTTTGATGCTGGGCATCGAATTAGTGCGCGACCGGCAGACGCGCGAACGGGCAACAGAAGCAGCGGAACGCATCATGTACAGCGCGCTGCGCCGGGGATTGAGTTTTAAGTTGATGATGGGTAACATCATCGGCCTGTTCCCGCCCTTGACCATTACCCAGGCGCAGATGGATGAGGCGTTGGACATTATCGGGGCTTGCCTTTCAGAGGAAGCGTCTGTTGAGGAAATATGATGTTAGAAACAACAGCGACGCCCAACTCGACAAATGACTGGCCCCAACGCGCCCAAACTGTCTTCCCCGGCGGCTCGCTGGGCGAGTATCACCTGCCGCCGGAGATGGCGACGGTGTTGACGCACGGCCAAGGGGCAAAGGTGTACGACACGGCCGAGCGGGAATACGTGGATTATACGATGGGGTGGGGGTCGCTGTTACTGGGTCATGCGCACGAGGCGGTGGTCACGGCCGTCACCCGGCAGGCGGCCCTCGGTTCCAACTTTGCCTATGTCAGCCAACCGGCCGTTGATCTGGCCGAGGAGATGGTTCGCGCCATCCCCTGCGCCGAGAAAGCGCGCTTTTGCGCCTCCGGCACAGAGGCTGCCATGTACGCCGTCCGCTTCGCCCGCGCCTTCACCGGGCGCGGCAAAATCATCAAGTTTGAAGGCGCGTATCACGGGGCCAATGAATTCGGCTCCATGAGCCTGTTTCCGCAGAAGCTGCTCGATTTCCCGCAGGCGGAACCGACCTCGGCCGGGATTCCGCCGACCGTCGCCGCCGATGTCCTGATCGCCCCCTACAACGACCTGGAAACAACCGAAATGATTCTGCGCCGGTATGCGGACGAGATCGCGGCCGTTATTGTGGAACCGCTCCATCGCTGCACCTCCCCCCGTCCCGGTTTTCTGGCAGGGCTGCGCCGCATCGCGTGGGAAAACGATGTTTTACTCATTTTTGACGAAGTGGTGACCGGTTTCCGGCTGGCCTATGGCGGGGCGCAGGCGTACTATGACGTCACGCCCGACTTGGCCGCCTACGGCAAGGGGCTGGGCGGCGGCTACTCCATTGGGGCAGTTGCCGGCCGGGCCGACATCCTGGATTTGTGCGACGAGGCGCGGCTGGGCCAACCGGATTATGTGTGGTTCGCGTCGTCGGTGGGGGGGAATCCGGTCACGGCCGTAGCCGCCCTAGCCACCTTGAAAGAACTGCGCCAGCCTGGAACTTACGACCGTTTCTTCGCCATCGGCCAAAAATTGCGCGACGGCCTGACCGACATCCTGGACGAACTCAACATCAAAGCGCAGGTGCTGGGCGAAGGGCCGTTGTGCGCGGTATCGTTTACCGATCAACCCGTCACCGATTACCGTTCCGCCCACCGCGCCGACAGCGCCAAAAGCCGCGCTTTCGCCCTGGGCCTATTTGAACGCGGCATCTTTCTTAATCCCATGTCTACCAAGTTATACGTCTCCCTGGCGCATTCGGACGAGGACATCGAGCGGATGCACCGGGCGGCTTTTCAATGCTTAAAAGAGATTAGCAATCCCTAAGTTTTCAAATATAAGGAGAATGTGAAATGGAATTTGTTTATCGTCGTACTTATCGCGGGCCGTTAAAGGCTATTTTGTTGGATTGGGCAGGCACAACAATGGATTATGGTTGTTATGCGCCGGCGGTTGTTTTTCAAGCGGTCTATGCGAATAAAAATGTCCCCATCAGCATTGAGGAGGCGCGTTTACCGATGGGAGCTCACAAGAAAGTCCATATCCGCAAGATTTCTCAGATTGAAGCAGTGCGGGATCGGTGGCAGGAGGTACACGGCCGTTACCCCAACGAATCAGACGTAGAAGCGATGTTTGCCGAATTTATACCACGCCAGCTAGAAGTATTGGCCGACTACGCCGACCTTATCCCCGGCACAACCGACGCCGTGGCCGAATTCCGCAAAATGGGCTTGAAAATTGGTTCGACCACTGGCTACATGTTAGCCATGATGGACATTCTCAAAGCAGAAGCCGCCAAACGTGGCTACGAGCCAGACAACTCTGTCTGTGCCGAAGAAGTCGCCACCGGTCGCCCCGATCCGTGGATGTGCGTTAAAAACGTGATGGATATGGGTATTTACCCCTTTGAAGCATGTGTCAAAGTAGATGATACGCTGCCAGGCATTGACGAAGGGTTAAACGCCAACATGTGGACAATCGGCCTCGCCAAAACAGGGAATGAAATCGGGCTGAACGAAGCAGAAATCAACGCCCTGGACGCAGATGTGTTGCAACGCCGTCTGAATGGCGCGTATGATCGGATGGCAAAAGCGGGCGCACATTATGTTGTTGATGGCATCTGGGATGTCCCTGCCGTGTTGGAAGATATTAACCGGCGCCTGGCGCGCGGGGAACGGCCGTAAAAACAAGGTAATTGAGTAATTGGGTAATTACCCAATTACTCAATTACTCAATTACTCAATTACATCATGATTAAAGCCATCACATTTGACTTCTGGGACACGCTGGTTTTCGACGACAGCGATGAACCCAAACGAGCGGCTCAGGGATTGGGCAGCAAAGCGGAAACGCGGTTACAACTGCTCACGGCCGAAATTCGGCGGCACAATCCCGCTATCGCGCCCGAACAGGTAGAAGCGGCTTTTGCGGTTGCCAACGGCCGTTACCGCCATTATTGGAAAACTCTGCATGTCACCCCCAACGTCGCCTCCCGCCTCAGCGAAGCATACACCTGGTTGGGGATTGATTTGACCCCCGGTTTTCACGAATTGGTA
>JAJRYT010000166.1 GCA_024275635.1 Chloroflexota bacterium
GGCCGTGAACGTCTCCATCCCCCCGGAGGATTCCATTTCCTTAAAACTATCGTAGGGGCGAAGTGGCGCGGTATAATCTCAGCCGAAGCAAATAACGTTTTCTCCGCGCCACCTCGCCCATTTGCGGTTTTCAGGCGAGACGGCGCGAGAAGAGTCGATCCGTTTTGACCAATTGCTCACCGCGCCCTCCCGCCCCTACCAACCTAATACGTGATTTTGAACTAAATGAAACACACCTAAAAGAATCAAACTGGCTGCAAAATAATCGTCTCATGAGCCAGAGAATCGGCGGCAAAAGCCAATGCCGCCTGAATGTCTGCCTCCGTCAGGCGGGGATAAGCGTCCAATAAATCAGCTTCCGTTGCGCCTTCGCTCAGTTTACGAACAAGCAGTTCCACCGGAATACGTGTGCCGCGAATGACTGGTTTCCCCAACATCACCTGGGGGGTGATTTCTATCCGATTCGTTCTCATAAGACATCCTTCGCATCATTTTTAACCATGACGGTACTGTTTCTGCCATTATACAGCAAGGCGCAACCAAAATGATACCGGTTTTTACAAGATAATCATCTCATGAGCCAGGGAATCGGCGGCAAAAGCCAATGCCGCCTGAATGTCTGCCTCTGCCAGGCGGGGATAAGCGTCCGGCCAATCGCTGGGATTGCAAATCCCAGGCTGAGACAGGAAGTGTGCTAAAGCACACTGGGGCGCCGGCCGCCGTCTCAGACGCCGAATTGCATTCGGCGGCGCTGAGGGCGGCAAGGTTACATCACCTTCCCTCCGATACCATTTTCCTTCCCCGCCTTCTCTGCTATCATTGGCTCATGACAGACATATAAAAACTGTCAGGTCTTAAGTTTACAGTAGTCGTGTGGAGGTAAATCAAATGAAAATAAAACTTTTGACTCTTTCCGTCGCCAGTTTGTTGCTTTTGCTGACTATCGTTGGTTGGCTTGCCGCCCAATCAGACCCGCCCCGTTCGCCGGAACAAATTATTGCTTTGTCTGAAGGTGATGTGATGGCTTATTACCGGCCTGCAAAAAATGCAGCGCCTACACCCGCGCTGTCCATCGCATCCCCCGAAGCCTTGCCCACAGCCTGGACCCGCCTTGTTTTCGACTCCTACAAAAATTCAAACTGGAATATCTACGCTGTTCAACCGGATGGCGCCAATCTGACACAGCTAACAACGCACAATGCCGTTGATTTCGCGCCGTCATTTAACCATGGGGCCACCCAATACGTCTTTACCTCCAATCGGGATGGGAATTACGAAATTTACAAAGCAGCCACGGATAGCGCCAGTATACAACGCCTCACCAATCACAGCGCCGATGATACCCTGCCAAAATGGTCACAAAACGGCCGTATTGCCTTTCAATCAAACCGGGACGGAAACACCCATATTTACGTCATGGACGAAAACGGCGCCAATTTACAGCGCCTGACTTCTGCCGGCAGTTACAATGGCATGCCTTCCTGGTCGCCAGACGGCAGCCAGATCGTCTTTGCCTCCAACCGCAGCGGCAATTACGAACTATGGATCATGAATGCCGATGGCTCCAACCAACACCATTTGCCAAACACAGCCCCCGCTTTTTACCCCAGCTGGTCTCCAATAGGCGATAAAATTGCTTTTGCGCGAGACAATAATGGAGATAGTTTTTTAGAAATATGGCTTATTAACGTGGATGGCACAGAATCTGTATTATGGCTCAACAATGGTTATGATCAGGATCGTTGGTTTCCCGCATGGTCGCCTGATGGAAAATATATCGCTTATACAGACACCTCTTGGACACTCTATCAAGGGCAGTATTATTGGACGTCAAGTTATATACGTATCCGAGACCTTGATTTAAACAGTTATTCTCAACCGGTAGATGATGACCGGGCATGGAGAAGCCACTGGGCCACAACAGATACGACCCCTCCCGGATTATGTACAGTAAGCGTAACCCCGCTGCAACGCTGGCCTCAATTTAATCTGGACATTAATGCCAATGATGACCTTTCCGGCGTGGCCTATTACGACGTGCAAATGCGCTTACCAGGACAAAGTTGGCAAACGGCTATAACCCAACACCAATCAACCCGCGCTTTTTATCAGGGGGCGACCACCGCAGGCACGGCCGAATTCCGCTGCCGGGCAATAGATGTTGCCGGTAACGCACGCGACTGGCTCGACGCGCCAATCGCCACAACCCAAATTGATTCCGTAGCGCCTTCTTCAGAGGTTACAACGTTACCACCATTCATTGCCAGTACAGAAATCCCGGTTTCCTGGTTTGGCTCCGATGCAGGGACAGGACTTGCCAGTTATAATGTGTACATGCGTGATGGGGCGGAGGATTGGACTCTGTGGCAAGATCATGTCACGATAACATCGACCACCTTTACCGGAGAAATCGGCCATACCTACGCTTTCCGCAGCCAGGCCATAGACCAGGCGGGTCACACTGAAAGATGGCAGCCCGTAGCACAAACGGCCGTTACACTCTATACCATCCAACTCACCACCACCCTAAAAGACAATCGCGGCTATCCGGCAGCCAGCGCATCGGGCAGCATAACACCCACTTCCATTGTCATCCAAAACGAGCCAGGCATTTTCGACGCCTACCTCAGCGCCGCCGGAACGTATACCCTGACGTTTATGTCCACTGGTTACGGAACCTTGCCCGCCATACGGCAGCCAGTATCAAATGATCTGAGTCGTTTAGCCGTCTTTCCGCCGGTGGACAATTTCTTGCAAAATGGGGCCTTTGAGCAGCCAGGACTGGATAATTGGGAAATCAAGGGAAACGTCAGCCTGACCAGTACCGCGCACACAGGAACACAAAGCGTCACGTTACAAGATGTTGGCAGCGGAACCTCTATAAGCCAGTCACTCACGATCTCAGACACGGCCCACCAGCCCACGCTTTCACTCTTGTACCAATTACCGGCTACAGGTACATTAACAGCCCACATCCAGAGCAGCAGCTACAGAGAACACCTTTCCGTAAACACACCATCGCCATTATGGACGCATCTTTGGGCCGATCTGTCCCCCTTCGCCGGAGAAACCATCACCCTCACACTGGCCTTCACCGGCACAGGTCAAACTGTTTACCTGGATGACGTAAGCATTGGCTCCTGGATGACGCCCCAAATAACGTCGGTTACGCCCAACAATGTGCAACGCGGTGAGTTAATCGACATCAACGGTCATAACTTCATGCCGCTGGTACAAATTTACCTGGACGACCTGCTGGTACAAAACACAACTTGGGTCAGTTCCACGCTGATGACAGCGCAGATACCAAATACAGTAACGCTTGGTTCGCACGAAGTCATCATGTATAACGAATCGGGAGCAACGGCCGTTGCCGGTGATCCCATTGTCGTAAAAACCAACACGGTCTACCTCCCCGTCATCTCAAAGGGAGGCATAGCAGCCATACCGAGCTTTGCCAGAGCCGGTTGGCTTACGCTTGGTTATGACGCAGCGCATACTGGCTATCAGGCTGGCGACCCCGGCGCATCTCGTTACGCGCTGGCCTGGAGAGAGACCTTGCCTTTTTTTGAGGGAGCCAGAGAACTTGAGCAAATTGCCATTGCTGATGGGGTCTTAATTGCCGCTAATGATGCTTATCCTAATGCCGCGATCATCGGCTACAACGCCTACACGGGCGCTATGCTTTGGAACTATCTCTTCGACCAGAGTCCTGTCAACCCCCCAACCATTGCCTATGGCTTTGTTTACTTCCAGCAAGGCAAGGGTTTTGGCCAGGGTGGTGGTCCTTACCTCTTTTGTTTGGATCAATACAGTGGAGCTTTACGTTGGCGGTCTCCTTTCTCATCTCAATGGGATTCTTATTTAGCGCCCATTGTGGTTGAGGACGCCGTCTACATGAACGCTGGCGCTGATGGCGGCGTGCAGGCTACAAATGCCTTAACTGGCGAAGCTCTCTGGTTTAAAGACCTTGATCAGTACGATAAATGGACACCGGCCTATGCTGACGGCTTCCTGTTCGCCTGGGTTTATGGGAATTTTTACGCTATCAATCCCGATACAGGTCATATTGAGTGGTCCCTGAATGTCGGTTGGGATTGGCATGGATACACGATGGATACCACCCCGGTTATTATGGAACACACGGCCCTTGTTGCCAGTTCCATCCAACTGACCGCTATCAACCTGGACACACACGCTATTCGATGGTCCCAGTCCGGCAACTATGACTACACCATACCGGCAGTCGCTGGGAATGAGGTTTATGCCTTCGGTGATGGCAATCTCGAGGTACGAAACCTCCATGACGGCGCGTTGCTTTGGTCATTTGACGGCAACGGAGAACTCATCAATGCACCCGTTCTAACTGAAAACTATGTGTATATCGCTTCTGCCAATCATACTTATGTGCTAGATCGCCAAACCTACAACCTGGTGTGGGAAACAAACAAGGGCGGCTGGTTGAGCGTAGCCGACGGTTTCCTTTACATCGCTCAACCTGGAGGAATCGTGTCCGCTTACCGCGCTCAAGAACCGTAATGTCAAGAGACTACAAAAGTTTCTGAAACTTTTGTAGTCTGGTGCGTCAACAAGGAATCCGTTCACCTTATTGCAAGAGACGCGACGCTTATAGCAAGAGGGCTAAATGATGATCTTTCTGCTATCATACCCTCCATGAACATTCGCCAAGACCCCGAAAACAGTGAACTCAACGCCCTCAACGACTTCGTGGGCAGTTTTAGCGGTAAACGGGTGCTGGAAATTGGATGCGGCGACGGCCGTTTAACCTTCCAATACGCCGCCCAGGCCGCCCTCGTCCACGCCATCGACCCCTCGGAGAAGAAAATCGCCGAAGCCCGCGAAAAGATACCGCCGGAACTGCGTGATCGCGTGACATTTTGGAACGTAGGCATCGAAGATTACTCCCCGCCAAAAAAATACGACATCGCCCTCATGGCCTGGTCGTTGTGATGAATTGCACCGGAGAGCATGGTTCATGCTCTAAAACAAGTCCACAGCCTGCTCAAAGCAGACGGGATTCTCATCGACATCCATCCCAACGGCGAACCGCCCCCGATTGAGGTACGCCTGGGTACAACCGTCCACACCGCCGGCTGGGTGCGCGAGAGTGATGATTACGTGGAATATATCGCGGCAGATGAGGCATTGGTTACGGCCGTTTCCCGCAATCTCTACACCTGGCAAAAACAAGGCCGCTTTGCCTTCACCACCTACGCCGCCGACATCCTCCACCTGCGCCACCACCTCGCCGAAACCTGGACAGACGCCATTATCGAC
>JAJRYT010000167.1 GCA_024275635.1 Chloroflexota bacterium
GCGCTAAGCTCGACTTTGTACATTTAAGTCGAATAACAAACAGTATCAGCCAGACGGTCAAAAAGAGACCGTGGTATTTTCACAATATCTGGTTCTGCGGCGGACATTGAAAAAATGGCCGCCGGAAACCAAAGCTGTTGACGCAGTGCACTGAGCGCGTCAGAAAAAGTGGGACGTTCTTTAACATACCAGGCAGCTTGCCGAATCGATAATTGAGCGCGCTCAACGAGTAAATGGGCCGCCAGGGTTATCCAAGAAAACAAACCTAGTAAGATGGGCGTAGTGCGATCTATGGCTTTGTCTGACCATTGGCGTTGGGTTTCCACACCGAGGTGAGCACGCACTTCTCCAAATGTTACTTCTACTTGCCATCGTTGTACAAACCAGTTGACGATCTGAAGCGGGTCTAGTTCAAGTGAAGTGGAGAGCAAAGCGATTGTCTCATACACCCCCTGGGGGTCACGAATCAGAACCCAGCGGATAGGAACAGGTGGTTTACCACTGTGATACCAAACGGCCGTTTGCGATGTGATTTCCATCAACTGTGTTTGCCCATCATACCAGCAAACTTTAACGGATTGCCATTTTGTTTGACTAGCATCCAAAACTGCTTGTAACGTTGGTAATCGTTTACCTTTCTTACGCGGCCGCCCCACTTTGCCGGAAGGTGGCGGTGCAGGTTCATAGAGTGCGGCATCTAGGCGTAAGCGTGTGATGATCGCCACGGGATTAACCATCGTTTGGCAAGCGTGGAGAAATTCCAGAGCAGCGTAGCTGTAATCGGCCACAACAACCAACGTCCGATGAGGCAGCCAACGACGTAACTGGAAAATCATTTGCCGTGCCCAATCTGTTATTTTTTTGTGCTGGCGACCAGCTTGTTCATGATACCGTTCTGACGGGGCTAACACGGTCAAAAATGGCAAGGCCCAAATTCGTTCGGCCCAAGATATTTTCGTAAGCCACATCAAGCTGATCCAGCGCAACCCGCTAGTTTTGACAAAGTGACTTTTGCTAGAGCGCACAGCATCCCGATAGATGCCCCGTTTGGCTATCTTCGGCCCCCATCGTCTTTCGATGGTTTCGTCAATGCCAAAGACGAGCGGTTGGGTTTCATCACTGTCCAGATACTTCATGAGCAAGGCCAATAACATCTCGCTTAGTCGCCGTGGCAACCAAACTGCCCGATTGAGGACTTGGTGATAGTTGGCGAAATGAGGTTCATCGCTCAAACCCATTGTAGCTTTGGCTACTTTTGTACAAAGTCGAGCTAAGGGCACGTTCGTTTATAACTTTGGCGTTTGAAAAATTGTAACCAGGTAATTGGTAACTGGTAATTACCTGGTTACTCAATTACCAATTACCAGCAAACTGCAAAGTTAATTTTGAGCGAATCTTAATACCGTAAAATCGCGCCAATGCGGCCCACGCTTTCCAGATCGGGGTTGTTGCTGATGATTTCTACATGCCCGCCCTGACTCATGGTGAGGGCAACGGCCGTATCCACTACATCTTCCACCTCAACCAATTCCTGGTCGCTGAGGGGGCTGCGGGCCAAATTAGCCGTGACAAAATCCGAATTGGGGTCAATATAGCCGGGATTGCGGAAGCCATCGCTGATGATGAGCGATTGTACCCGCTTCTCGCTGATGGCTTGCAGTGTGTCGTCCAGACCAACAACGGCGTTTTTGCCTTTGGCCTGGGTGGTGATTAACGTTTGAACTAGTTTTTGTTCCCGCTCAATGTTGGCTTCATAAAGTAAGGTTAATGTGCGCGCCCGTACCTCATGTTCACCGGCGTTCATATCCACATTAAATTGGCCGGCGAAGCAGCTTTGTAGCTGTTTGGATAACAACTCGCGGAATTGGCTGGTCGTTTCGGCAGTGCCGCCGATGAAGAGCCGCCGGATGGGCTTGTTGGCGAAAAACTGACCGGCCGCTGCCGCCGCGTCGCGCAGGTTGCGCTGGGCGACTTCTTCTTCACGGCGAAAACCGCCGCCCTGTCCGCCGCGCATTCCCACAGCCGAAGAGCCGCTGCCCTTTTTGAGCTTACGTACATCTTCGCCCATGAAGCCGTCGGTAGTTTGCAGTTCGCCCAGATGGTATTCGTAATAGCGGGCGCCGATGCGGTCTACCATGATGACGCCGTAGTGGGCGTAATGATCAACCAAGTGGGCGATGGGTTTGACGTAAGGTTTTTGCCCCACGCGCAGCCGATTGCGGAAGGAAACGGCCGTTGGATAATCCCGGAAAAACGAGCCATCCATATTCGTAAACAGCGCCAGGCCAGGATGGGCCCAATCGTAGCTGTGGTTAAGGTACTTTTCAATCGCTTCCATACCCTTCCCTTGATTGATCCGAGCCTCTTTAAGCAGTCCTCTGACTTGCAGTTTAATCATTTCCGCAGATTCTTGGGTACAGTCGGTATCCAGGTACAGGCTAAGAATTTGTTGGTCGTTTCCCTTATAAGATAGTAACTCTTGTAACTGTTCTTGGTTGATCATCATACCTCCTAAAAACTATCAGGATTAAATGTGCCACGACGCAGTTTTGAAGATTGCCACTTCGTAGTTACGGCCGTGCCCCTAACGTTAAAGGGACAATAATTTCCTCCTTTTCACGGATCACCGTGAGATCAATTGTTTGGCCTACTTCTGTTTCAAAGACAAGATAACTAATCAAACTATCAGAGTCTTGGATGGGGTGTCCGTCAATGGCGATAATGAGATCGCCGCCTGGCCCTTCCCGTCCAATTAACCCCGCCTCTTCAGCCGGTGTGCCGGCCGATACATCAGTAATGTAGGCGCCGGCCGTTTGTAATAGATCCAACTCATCCTGTAACGTCGTGTCTAAACTCCACATGCGAATACCGATGAAAGGATAGGTGTATGAGCCGTCGGTAATAAGAGCCGGAGCGATGCGTTTAACCGCATCCACTGGAATGGAGAAGCCCACGCCGGAGTTAGTGCCGCTGCGGGAGAGGATGGCGCTGTTGACGCCAACAACCTCGCCGTTCAGGTTAAGCAGCGGCCCGCCGGAGTTGCCTGGATTGATGGCCGCATCGGTCTGAATAACCTGGGGCAGGGAATAGCGCCCGCCGCCTTCGGCGACGCGCTGCGATTCCAATGTGCGGCCCAGGCCGCTGATAATGCCGATGGACATGGAACCGGTTTCGTCAAACGGGTTACCGATGGCGGCCACAAATTGCCCTACTTGCACATCTGCTGAGTTAGCCAGAGTGACCGGCTGAACACCGTCTGGTAATTGCTTCGCTTTTATCACTGCCAGATCGCTGTCAACGTCGGCGCCAACAACGACGGCTTCAGCGCGGCTGCCATCGGCGAAAACAACCTCGAAACTGTCGCCCTCAGTGACGACATGGTTGTTGGTAACGATATGCCCCTCGCTGTCGTAAACGAATCCGCTGCCGGTTCCCAGGAGGATATTAAGACCCTGCTGGTCGGTGAAGACGCGGATGTGGACGACGGCCGGATTGACTTGCCGGTATACGTTGATAAGCGCGTCTTGTAAGTCGGGGCTGATTGTGTCCAGGGCGGTATTGGTGACGGTGGGGCTGTCGGATTGGCTGGTATCTGGTAATTGGGCTTCGATGGTGGCGACGACTTCTTGTACGATGGCGTCGGTATTTATGGGGGGGGGTTGGGTTGTGGGCAGTTGGCTGCTTAACTGGCAGGCCACGGCCGTTATCATGAGTAAACTAATAAATAAAATGATGGGATATTGGCGTAAACGCTTCATTCGGGATTCCTTGTTTAGACGGTCTGCCCCTCAGCCATGAGAGCCAGTTGTTCGTATAGCTTGCGTTCTTCTGCGCTTAGTTCTTTGGGGATGCGGATATGAATTTTAGCCATCAGGTCGCCTTTCAGGCTGTTGTCGCCCAGGTAGGGCATACCTTTGCCTTTGAGTCGGTGGGTTTGCCCGCCTTGTGTGCCGGGTCGGATGGTGAGGTTGACCGGGCCGGTGAGGGTGGGGACGCTGACCTGGCCGCCAAGAACGGCCGTTAGCGCATCTACCTTTACCGTGACATGAAGATTATGGCCGGCCCGCTTGAAAACGGCGTGGGGCTGCACTTTAACGACCAGGAATAAATCACCTCGTCCGCCGCGCGGGCTGGCGTTCCCTTTTCCGCGCAGACGGATTTTGCTGCCGGTTTTGGCGCCGGCTGGGATTTTGGCGGTGAACTGGCTGCCATTTTGAGAAAACGTCCGCGTCGTGCCGTGATATGCTTCCTCTAAAGTGATTTCAACCGGTTGTTCTACATTAAGATTCGCCGGCTGCCGCCCAAATAAATCTTCCATCCTGCCACCGCGCTGCTGGTTGAGACCGCCGCCGAATATAGTGTTAAAGAAGTCAGACGCGCCGCCGCCAAACAGATCGCCAAAATCCACGTTGACACGCTATTGTCGACTGCCGCCCTGGCTAAACCACTGCGAAAAATCGAAATCGGCCGGGTTGCCGCCCATTTGTTGAAAACGATGGTAATTTTGCCCCAATTGATCGTATTTAGCCCGGTTATCCGCGCTGCCCAGGACTTCATATGCTTCGTTAATGGTTTTGAATTTTTCTTCGGCTGTTTTATTCCCTGGGTTTTTGTCCGGATGGTATTGTTGGGCCAGTTTGCGGTAGGCGCGTTTTATTTCTTTTTCGCTTGCCTGTTTGGAGACCCCGAGTATTTGGTAGTAGTCTTTATATTCCATTGGAAAATGCTTTCACCTGTTTTGTTAAGGGGGGATGATTGGCCCGCCTCACTTATGAAAACATTTTATGTTTCTTGCCCACATGCTGTCAAGGAAACAGCCGATTTTTATATATTTTGCTAACGAATGATCCGCTAAAAGTCCAACATTAACTGCTGCGCTTCGGAATAGGTTGGTTTGTCGGCGCGAATGCAGTGGATGACTCCTTGCAAGTTTTTCTCGCTGCGTATGCGGAATCCGGCGCTGTGGAGCAAATCATACCACTTTTGGGTGGGCAGCAGGGTTAATGCGCCCGGCCCCATGAGCAGCCAATTGGCGCGGGTGCGTGTCGGTTCGGCCAGCAAAAGACGGCCGTTTTCTGATAAAATGCGGTAAATTTCTGTTAACAGTTGGCGGCGGTCGCCTTCCTGCCAAAATTCTGAGGCGACCTGGCAGAGGATGACGGCGGGCACACTTTTATCCGGCAGCGGCAGCATGTCTAAACGGCCGTTGCGCCAGGAAAGGCGCGGGTCGGGCGGCGGCGCGGGCATACGCGAGCGATAGCGTACCAAAGTCTGGCTTGTTGTCCATTGTGGATTATATACATCCGTCACAATCACTTTGCCCGTCGTCAGCCGCCGGGCCACATCAATCGCCCGATAGCGCCCGCCTAAATCAACATAGACAAATAAATCCGTTTCCTGAATTTGACCCATCTCGAACAAAACATGATGTGGATTCAGGCCATCGCGGTCATAATAGAGATGCATACGCCACAACGAAGCCGACAAGAAATAGGCCAGCAGGATGAGCGCAGCCAGACTGAGCGGAACCAGGCCGATCCAGCCCTGGTCTACGCTGAAGCCAATGACAATAAGGGTGAGTACAATGCCGCCATAGATGAAGGCAAAGGCGGGCCAGCGAGCATAAACGGCGCGGATTGTTCCGCTAAAACGGGTATCCATTTTCATTGAACGCCAAGTATAGCATGTTCTGGCCTTCCTCTGTTACAATGAAGGGAGGCTGTTGATCGTGTGCCGGAATAGATATGGAGTAAGATGATGCATCGTATTGGAATGGTTGGCTTGCTGGTTAGCTTTTTACTGGGGAGTTTGTATTTATCTGTTCGGTTGGGAGACTCGCCGCCGGCCGCCGCCTTTCAAGCTGGCGCGCATAAGGTTATTGTCCCGGCCGGTGTTTTGGCAGACGGCCGTTCCGGTTTTACATTATGGCATGATTACGGCGCTTTTGCGTTGTACCGGGCTTCCGACACGGCGTTAGCCGGTTTATCGGATACGGCGGCGCAGCGCGTCTGGGTGGCCGATGAGATGGATCGCATTTTGATTGACGCCTATCCGTTTGACACGCAGCGCGATTTGCTTGATTTGCCGGTTGGGTGGGGGGAAACGGCCGTTTCCGGGCCAACGATCCAACTCATTCAATTCGTCGGGCCAATCAAAGCTGAATGGCTGGACGCGGTTGAAGCGACGGGCAGTGTTCTCATCCATTACGTGGCTAATAATGCCTACCTGGTGTGGACAGATGGCAACGGCCGTTCGCAGTTACAAACCCTCCTCCAAACCGGCGATTTCCTACAGTACAGCGCGCCCTACCAGCCTTACTTCAAACTGGGTAAATCCCTGGCTGACCGGCTGGCCGCCGGTGAAACGGCCGCCAGCGAACCTGCTGCCGCCGGAACTGTCCCCGTGACTATTCAAATGCTGCGCCACCCCGGTCAGAGCCGAACCGAAACCTTCCTCAAAAAACACTTCGTGAGCGCCGCCGCCAACTGGCAGCCTGTTCGAGATTTCCAAAACATCGCCGGTATTGTTCGTTTGGCCGACATCCCGGCCATTGCCGCCCGGCCCGATGTGTTGTGGATCGGCGAACAATTCGAGCGTGAACGCATGGATGAAGTGCAGGGACAAATTTTGGCCGCCAATTTTGATGGCGGCATGACCGGCCCTGGCAATCCTGGTTACTTGACCTGGTTGGACAGTTTTAACGTGAGCCATGATCCGGCCGATTACCCCATCGTAGACATTACCGACGATGGCATTGGCAATGGCACGGTTAATTCCGGCGACGCCACATTGCATCAATTGGGCAATGTCGCCAACCCGACCAGGCTGGCTTACATCGCCAACTGCACCGCCGCCGCCGATGGCAGCGGCCCCGATGGGCATGGTCATATCAACATGAGTATTGCCGGGGGCTATGACGGCCGTACCGGGTTTCCTTTCCAGGATGATGATGGATTTCATCGGGGATTAGGCGTTAATCCATACGGCCGTTTCGCCGGGACACGCATCTTCACTCCCACATTTGACCTATCCAACTGTGGCAACACCGAAACCAAACTTATCCAACAAATCCAGGACAACGGCGCCCAAATCAGCAGCAATTCCTGGGGATGCGGCAGCTGCGCTGGAACCTATGACACTTCTTCGCAGGCTTACGACATAGGCGTCCGCGACGCTGACTTGACCGAACCTGGCAACCAGGAATTAACCTTCGTCTTTGCCGCCGGGAACAGCGGTAACGGTTCGGGTACCATCGGCACGCCCGGCAACGGGAAAAATGTGATCACCGTGGGGGCGTCAGAAAACGATCGCCCCACCTGGCTTGATGGCTGCAATATTGACCCCATTGGCGCCGATAATGCGATGGATATCATAAGTTTTTCCAGCCGCGGCCCCGCGCCAGGCAATCGGGTTAAGCCCGAACTCGTTGCCCCAGGAACCCACATCCAGGGCACGGCCAGCAGCAGCGCCGCCTACAATGGAACCGGCGTATGCGACCCATACCAGCCTGGCGGACAGACCGCCTTTGCCGCCTCATCAGGAACCAGTCATTCAACCCCGGCCGTCGCCGGCGTCGCTTCGCTTTATTATTATTGGTTGGAAAACCAGTATAGTTTGCCATCACCCAGCCCGGCGGTGATGAAAGCTTATCTTATCGCCCATCCAACTTACCTGACCGGCTTCAGCGCCAACGATGACTTGCCCAGCAATAACCAGGGCTTTGGCATGCCTAATATGAGTCTGGCCCTGGACAATACGCCACGCTACATTCTGGATCAATCCGTTATTCTGAACAACTCTGGCGAGACATGGACGTTTAACGGCGCTGTAGCCGATCCCAGCAAACCATTACGCATTGTGCTGGCTTACACCGATCAAGAAGGGCTGGTTGGGACCAGCCCCCAGGTGAATGATCTTAATTTGACAGCACAAGTAGGCGGCAGCGTTTATCTGGGGAATAATTTTTCGGGAGAGTGGAGTGTGACCGGCGGAACGGCCGATTCCGCCAATAATACGGAAGCTGTTTTTTTACCGGTCGGCATTAGCCGCACACTACTATTACCGTGACCGCTTTTAATATTGCCGGGGACGGCTTGCCCAACAGTGGCGATTTGACCGATCAGGATTTTGCCCTCGTTTGTTACAATTGCACTGCTCAACCAGATTTTACGCTGCAAGCGACCCCAACTGCCCGGTCAATTTGCGCCCCTGACGAAGCCACTTTTGATGTCATAATTGGGCAGGTGTCCGGGTATGATCAGCCGGTAACATTGAGCGCTGCCGGCGCGTTTACAACCGCTTTCAGCGCCAACCCGGTCATCCCGCCGGATAACAGCCTGCTTACCCTCGGCAACACAAACAGTCTGGCTGCGGGCGACTATGAAGTTATTATTTGGGGGATTGCCCCCACCAGCACCCACACGACCACTGTGAGTCTCAGTTTATACAACAGCTTGCCCGGAAATATCACCCTGATTACGCCGACGAATGGAATAACCAATACCGGCCTGGCGCCCACTTTCACCTGGCAGACTGCTGCGCAAGCGGCGTCTTATACTCTGGAAGTGGCTGAGGACTCCGCCTTCAACGCCATTGTTTACACGACTACCGTCAAAGGCGCTGAACATACGTTACCGCAAGATTTAGCCGCCCTGACAACCTATTATTGGCGGGTCAGGGCTGATAATGTATGTGGCGCCGGGGCTATGAGTTCGCCTTACTCTTTTACCACGGCCTTGATTGCGTGCAGCGCGCCGGCCCTGCCTATTACCGATGATGACGCCCTGGGCGTCATCATCGATCTATTGGTAACAGAAGCGGAGATCGTGACTGATTTGAATGTACTGCTGGATGTCTCGCATCCCTGGGTGGGTGATTTAAGCTTTGTACTGGAACATGTGGAAACCGGCGCCCGCGCGGTGTTGGTTGATCGCCCTGGTTATCCGGATCTGCCTTTTGGCTGCAGCGGCGATGGTATTGGGGCGCTGTTGGATGATGAAGCGGCCGTTTTGGCCGAGGATACTTGTGCTTTATCCGGGGTAGCCATATCAGGTTCCGTGGCGCCAAACGAACCGTTAGCTGCGTTTGATGGTGAATTATGGCCGGGTACGTGGCGTTTAACGGCTATCGATAACGAATTGTATGATATGGGTACATTGAACCGTTGGTGTTTGCTGCCCGCCTATGAGGTTCGATTGAATCACGATCTGTTTTTGCCGCTGGTTTGGAGATAGAAATCGTGTGGCCCATCTCAAACGGTAAAGGTTATTTTGACTCGTTCTATCTCCTGGACGATTCGCGCTATCAATACCTGGTTCTGCTCTTGAGTTTGAACGCCGCCAGTGGCTTCCAATTCTTTACATAGGGATGATAATTGGAGCATAGCCAGGCTGGCGCTGTTCCCTTTGAGGGAATGAGCGGCCTGGATAAGCTTTGTGGCGTCTTTTTGACGGATGGCTTGCCGCATTTTCATCAACGCTTTCTCGGCCTCATTAAAGAAGGTAGGCAGTAATAATTGGAGTAATGTGGGTGCATCCGTGCCTATTAATTCTTTCAAGGCATCCATATCAAGAGGGGAATCCAGGGGGGGGACGGCTGCGGCATCCTGATGGGGGACGCTTTTAATAATAGGTTGGCAATCAAGTAATACTTTAACCAGGCTTTCTACCCGAATGGGTTTGGTGATGTAGTTGTTCATGCCGCTGGCGAGATAATGTTCTCGATCACCCTGTAAAGCGTGGGCGGTCAAGGCTACAATGTAGGGGCGTTGTTCTTCGGACCATTGGGCTAAAATCTGGCGTGTGGCTTCCTCGCCATCCATTTCCGGCATTTGTATATCCATTAGAATGAGATCATAAGGCTGCTGCTGTAGTTTTTGTAAGACTTCCCGGCCGTTGTTGGCAATATCAGCTTGGTATCCCAGGCGGCTCAAGATGCGTAAGGCTACTTTTTGATTGATTAAATTGTCTTCGGCTAATAAGATGCGGAGAGGGTGTTTTATGCTGAATTGTTTGTCGAACAGCGTGTTGTTTTTCGATGGATGGCCGGCGCTCGTTGGCTGGGTTAGGATTTTGTGCATCGCCTTGCTGCTTAGATCATTAGTTTCGGTTGGCGTTACGGAGTCTATCACTGTTTGAACGGGAAGCGTGAAATGGAAAACAGTCCCTTGTTTTTCTTCGCTTTCGACCCAGATTTCGCCGCCCATCATTTCGATCAGGCGCTTACTGCCAATTAGTCCCAGACCTGTGCCGCCAAACTGGCGCGTTGAGGAGGCGTCAACCTGGCTAAAAGGTTGAAAGAGCCGATCCATGCTATCTTTAGGAATGCCAATGCCGGTATCACGAACAGAGAACTGAAGTGTAGTGCGAGCAGATTCAGCATCAGTAGCAGATTTGCTGTCTTCCTGCCGGTTGATGTCAATAGCTGTTACTGTCACGATTATCTCCCCCTGTTGTGTAAACTTGATCGCGTTGCTGATAAGGTTGACCAAAATCTGGCGCAGACGAATTTTGTCGCTCACAATTATTGCTGGAACGTTTTCTTTGATATCACACAACAATGCCAGCTCTTTTTCAGTCGTTTTTATCGCCAACAGATCAATGGCCTCTTCTACACTTTGGCGGATATTCAGCGGTGCGTTTTTCAAAACGAGTTTTCCGGCTTCTATTTTAGTGAAATTCAGAATCTCGTTGATGATGTGCAATAAAGTATCGCTGCTGTTTTGAATGGTAGTGACAAAGTCGAGTTGTTCATTTGTCAATGGCGTATCACGCAGCAAGCCGGCCATGCCGACGATGGCATTCATGGGTGTACGAACTTCGTGGCTCATGTTGGTCAGAAAGTTGCTTTTAGCGCGACTGGCCGCCTCTGCTTTTTTGTAAGCCTGCTTGGCCTGTTTGTATAGCCGCGCATTTTCTATGGCCATGGCGGCCTGGTCGGCCAAAAGGCGCAAAGTACGTAGTTTCTCCTCAGTAAACTGGTCGGAGCCGGGACGAGCGACATTCATGACGCCGACAACACGCTGGCCGATTTTCAGTGGAAACCCGGCAATAGTTCCCTCCCAGTTGTAAGAGGCATTGGCAAATAGGGGGTGAGTTTGCATATTTGGTACGACGATGACTGTGCCCCGTTGGGCGACGGTTGCGGTAAAGCCGTCAGGCCGGGGTTGAGCATATGGGGTTTCCCTACGTCCATCGCTCCAAAGAACGGCGCCGAAGGTTAAACGGCCGTCGCCATACAAAAACAAATGTACATCATGCGCCGCGACCAGATTGAGCGCTGCATGAACAACCGTATCCAACACCGCCGGCAGCGCCAAAGGCGCTGTCAGGCTGAGACTGGTGCGTTGAATCGCTTCCAACTCCTGGCGGCGGGCCTGCTCCGACTGAAATAGGGAGACATTCTCGACAGCATTGGCTATTTGATTCGCCATGGCTGTTATCAGGGCCACATCATCTTTCGTAAAATCACGCTCATTGGGGTGGTTAATAGCGGTAATTGTGCCCAATGCCTTATCGTGATAAAGCAGCGGAACAACAATAATATCGCCACAATTAGTTTCGGCGCGTCGTTGGCGTACGCTTACACTTTCGCGCGGATCAGGCGTTCCTTTTGGAGATAAAGTCGATTTTCTTTCTCGCAGCGCCCATCCACTCAACCCATGCCACATCTCATCGAATGAAATGGTCGTTACTTGGTCGGCGCCGGGGCCGCTTTTCATAAAACGAGTTATTTGTTTCGCTTTCAAGTCCACCGTGATGAGCGTCACTCGATTAGCGGACAGCGCTTTGGCAATCTTGTCGGTGACTGTTTGCAGGGCGTCACTCTCTCCCCCGATTGTGATCAATGATCGGTTGACATCATAAAGAGCTTCAGTTTTACTCAGCGTGTCCAGGAGTTTTTTTTCAGTATGCTTACGTCTGACGATTTCTTGTTGCAGCTTTTCATTCGCCTTTTCTAATTTGGCTGTCCGTTTGGCAACGATTGCCTCCAGTTGATCATGGGCTTCCCGGAGGGCTTGTTCAGTTCGTTGGCGTTCGCCAATTTCTCGCCTGAGTTCAGCCGTGCGTGCGGCAATTTGTTGTTCCAGCTGCTCATGGGACTGCTGCTGCGCTTTTTCTGTTTGTTTTAGCTTGATTTGAGTCGTTACACGACCCAGTAGTTCACCCCTGTCAAATGGTTTAACGATATAATCGGCGGCCCCCAATGAAAACGCTTTGATTTTATCTTCGGCGTGCATCATTGCTGTGAGCATGAGGACAGCAATAGACGCAGTTTGTGTATTGGCTTTAATACGTTTTAAAACTTCAAAGCCATCCATATCCGGCATCATGATATCTAGCAGCAGCACATCAAAATCATTATCCTCTGCCAAAATGTCTAATGCCGCTGCCCCTGAATTCGCAGTCATGATAATGCAGTTTAAATTGTTAAGTGTGAGCCGGATAAATTTCAACGTCAAATTTTCGTCATCGACGATCAAAATTTTGGGTTTATCATGCATGGGATTGGCCTAACCTCCATGGGGGTTAGTCGTTATGGCAGTTGTTGTTATTTTGATTTGGCCGAATTCATTCTCTAATTGTGTCAATTTTGCCGCGATGTTCTCGAAACCTGTACCTGGAGCAATGGTTTCTATTTCATTGCACAAATGCGCGAGGGTTGTCATGCCCAGATTGGCGCTGCTGCCTTTTAATGTATGCGCGGCTCTTTTTAATTGCTCCTTATCTTGAGAATGAACGGCCTGTCTCATTTTATCTATAAGGGACTCGGCATCTTTGGCAAAATAGGGAAGAATTTCAGTCAGGAGTTCGCGGGCGTCAGACCCCATGAGTTCTTCGGCTACGGTAAAGTCGATGGGGGAACGTGGTGCGGCGCTGTGTGGTTCTTCAGCCGCCGCTGGTTTGGTCTGGGCTGCCTGAGTGTCCTGGGGTTGACATCTGTAGAGGGCTTCGACCAGTTTACCGATTTGGACGGGTTTGCTGATGTAATCATCCATGCCGCTGTCCAGGTAATGTTCACGGTCGCCTTGCAGGGCATGGGCGGTCATGGCGATGATGTACGGCCGTTTCCCCGGCGGTATGTGTTCATGGATTTGGCGGGTGGCTTCTATGCCGTCCATTTCCGGCATTTGTATGTCCATGAGAATGACGTCATATGGGTTTTGTTGGCTGGCAGTCACGGCTTCACGGCCGTTGCTGGCAATGTCGGCCTGGTAGCCTAATTTTTGGAGAATACGGGTGGCTACTTTTTGGTTGATGAGGTTATCTTCGGTTAATAAGATGCGGAGGGGATGGTTCTGGCCCATATTCGCATCAATTCGGGGTGGTTTAGCGGTAGAGTCGGCGGTCATGCTTTGGGTAGCGCTGAATATGCCGGACAAGATGTTGTTTAGCTGGGCCGAGGTGAGTGGTTGCTGGATGCAGGCGGCGAAGGGGATACGGCCGTCGCCATCCGGCAGTTGTTCATCATTACTCACCAAAATCAGGGGTAAGGGGGTGGGGTGATTCTTCTGGAGATTATGGACAATATCTGTCTCCTCCTCGCTTTCCAATATCGCTTGGTCCAGCAAAGCCACATCATAGGGGTCGCTTCTGCGCAGCCAGTAAATCGCTTCCGGGCCGCTGCTGGCGACATAGGGACTCATCCCCCAGGAACGTGTTTCCCGGCTAATGAAACGCCGGGCGTCGGCATTGGCAGCGATGATGAGCAGCCGTTTGCCGCGCAGCCGAGGTTGGTCTGACTGTAAGAGCCGAGCCGGCTGGTGCGATGATTTCGGCGCGATGATGGAGAAATGAAACGTGCTGCCGACGCCGACTTCACTTTCTACCCAAATGTCGCCGCCCATGAGTTGGGCCAGTTTACGGCTGATAGCCAGTCCCAGGCCGGTGCCGCCATATTTTCGCGTCGTGGAAACATCAGCCTGGCTAAAGGATTCAAAAAGAGCGTTGGTCCGGTCAGGCGGAATACCGATCCCGGTATCTTTGACGGTGAAAAAGAGTTGAAATTGCCCGTCGTCACGCTGTTCGCTGTTGACGTGGACGCTGATTTTACCTTCTTCGGTGAACTTGGCGGCGTTGCTCAGGAGATTGACCAGAATTTGGCGCAGCCGTATGACGTCACCGACGAAAGCGTTGGGGGTTTGTTCATCAACGTAATAAGCTAATTTGACGCTGTTGGCGTTGACGCGCGGCGTGATGATGTTGAGAGACGCTTTCAGGCAGTCGCGCAGATCGAATGGTTCTTTTTCCAGTTCCACTTTACCGGCGTCTATTTTTGAAAAGTCGAGGATGTTGTTAATGATGCCCAGCAGAGCATCGCTGCTGGTGTAAATGGTTTCGATGAGTTCTTTTTGTTCTGAGTTAAGGGGGGTGTTACGTAGTAGTTCGGCCATGCCGATGACGGCATTGAGCGGGGTGCGGATTTCGTGGCTCATGTTGGCCAGGAAGGCAGATTTGGTATTAACGGCCGTTTCCGCATCTTCTTTGGCTCGTTGCAGCCGGCTTTCAAACTGTTTGCGGTCGGTTGTTTCGTGTAGAACGATTAACTGGCCTGTGTGCCGCCAATGTTTGTTAGTTAGCTGAACGGATTGGACTTCATAATAACGCGCCGCTTCACCGACGCCGGTAATGATTTCAACAATTGCCCCTTGTTCATTCGCGGTCCCTCCGGATAATTGGGCGCTTTGGTCCAGAACTTGGGTGAACGACTGCCCAAAAGCGCTGGCTAACGGCCGCTGCGTAATCGCTTCCGCCGCCGGGTTCATATCAATGATCTGGTCTTGGGCATCCAACACAATTAAACCATCGCGCATCCCCTCAATGATTGTATCCCGCGCAATAGGGACGATATTGAGAAATTGGAAATGAAACATGCCGCCGGCGGCAATCAAGCCGGTTAAAATGAAAGCCAACGGAGTCAGGTCCAAGCCTGGTAGTGGGTTTAGACCAGTGATGTAAAGCAAATTACCTAACCAGGGCATTAAAGCGCCGATGAGCAAAATGCCGACTTGTCCTTTGTACAATGATTGGGCCTGGAAAAAAGATTTTAACAAGGCAACAGTTCCCAGCGCCAGGTATAAATATGACAGGGTTACATGTACCCAGAACCAGGGGCCATACGTGAGAACCAGCGTGATAAATGAGCCGCTGGAATCCAGGCGAGTCGTTTGCCAGATGAGGCCGTGCGCTTCGTTGAACCAGACTAAAACGGCCGTTATCGTTGGCCCCAACAGAAGTAATTGCCGGCCATACCGACGCTGCGTAAGCCATCTTTCCCGGCCTGTGTACTGCAAGGAAAGATACAGCCAGGCAGCGGGGGTAAATGCTATGCCCAAATATTGCCATTTGGCCCAAAATAATTTTGCCGGAAGCGCCGTTTGGGCTAGTTCAATGCCGTATCCTACGGACCACTCGGCAACTAATAACATCAGAATGGCAAAAATATTTGCGCCCGCCGTCGCCCGCCGCCGCCAACTGTAAAGAGCCAGGGCTATGGCAATTCCCCCGGCGCCAAATAAGAGAAGTGTGTATGGTGTGTGCTGCCATTGCGTCATTCAGATAATCCTCACATGGATCCTTATTTTTGATTTGTTGTCACTACGAACCCTCCTGAGGGTTAGCCTGATAACCAGCCAACCACTCGTGAACCTCCGGGAGGACGCCTTTGTGTAAAATTAGCTACCGGTTCGTAAGCCCAGGGCATGACATTGAGTCAAGGCTTCAATTAATTCCAGAATCCGAACCGGTTTGCTCACGTAATTATCCATACCTACGCTCATGTAGAATTCGCGGTCTCCCTTTAAGGCATGAGCGGTCATGGCGATGATTTGGGGTTGTTGGTCTGGCGACCATTCCTGGCGAATCTGTTGGCTGGTTTCGACGCCATCCATTTCCGGCATTTGCACATCCATAAAAATGACGTCATATGGCTGCCGTCGCAGCGCTTCCAATACTTCAAGCCCGTTGGCGGCAACGTCGGCCCGGTAGCCGAGCCGCTCTAACATGCGCAGGGCTACTTTTTGGTTGATGAGGTTGTCTTCGGCCAGCAAGATGCAAAGGGGATGACGTTTACCCATCTGAACATCAAATTGGGAGGAAACGGCCGTTGCCACCGCTGCCTGTTTCCTCGTATTTTTGTCCAAAACAGTAATCAGCGTGTCGTGAAGCTGCACCGGTTTGACCGGTTTTGTCAGGTAGGCGTCCAACAGCGTATGGCGCGAATCAGACACCTGCTGACCCAAAGAGGTTAGCATGATCAACGGCGTTTTTTGGTATCCTGGAATCCGATGAATATGGGCGGCCAATGTCAGCCCGTCCATTTCCGGCATGTGCATATCGGTCACAATGATGTCGAATTTCTCGCCGCTCTTCAGCCAGTTCAGCGCTTCCGAACCAAACTCGGTTGAGCGGGTTGTCATTTCCCACGATTGTGCCTGACGTTCCAGAATAAAACGATTTGTTTCATTGTCATCTACAATCAGAAGCCGCTTACCAGCTAGTTTGGAACTGTCCTTTTCGATTGACGACTGCTGGTGGTTGAACACGGCCGTTACCCGGATAGAGAAGTGAAAAGTAGACCCTTCGCCAACCACACTGTCCACCCACATCGTTCCCCCCATCATTTCGGCCAGCCGTTTGCTGATAACCAGCCCCAGGCCGGTTCCGCCAAATTTGCGCGTTGTAGACGCATCTACTTGACTGAACGACTTAAAGAGGCGATCCATCCGCTCTGGGGGAATGCCAATGCCCGTATCTTTAACGGCTAAATACAGCCGATATTCATTATCATCCAAGACCTGGCCGATGATAGAAACAACAACCTCCCCTTGCGCCGTGAATTTGACGGCATTACCAATGAGATTCACCAATATCTGACGTAGACGGGTCACATCACCAATAACCATGGCTGGGATTTTTTTATCAATGATATAGGCTAGTTCCAGCCCTTTATTAGATGCTTTGGGCGCCAACAAGTCCAGCGCTTCCTCAACACAGGTTCGTAAATGAAACGGTTGTTCCTCCAGATCAAGCTTGCCCGCTTCAATCTTGGAAAAGTCCAGGATGTCGTTGATAATGGTCAAAAGCGCGTCGCCGCTGCTGCGAATCGTTTGCGTAAAATCGCGTTGTTCATTTGTTAGCGGAGTATCGAGCAGCAGCCCGGTCATCCCGATGACGCCGTTGAGCGGCGTGCGGATTTCATGGCTCATATTCGCCAGAAATTCAGATTTCGTGAGGTTGGCGGCTTCGGCCGCGTTTTTGGCCTTTTCCAGCGCCGCCTGACTTTCAATATGGTCGGTGATGTCATGATACAGCGCTAGAATACCCACTTCTTTATCGTTGACAATGACAGGAACGCCAAAGACCTGAACATCAA
The DNA here is from genome assembly GCA_024275635.1 of Chloroflexota bacterium. Lineage (GTDB taxonomy): Bacteria > Chloroflexota > Anaerolineae > Promineifilales > Promineifilaceae > JACKCC01. The sequence continues at coordinate 17,374 of JAJRYT010000167.1, forward strand.
CCAGCGATCCATCCCGGCGGCGGCGTTTGGTTGTGATGCGAACGACATGGCCTTCATTGACTTGATGGGTATAATCGGTCGCTTCTTCTAATAAATCTTCGGGAATGACCAGGGTGTCTAAATCTTGGCCGGCAACCTCTTGACTGGAATAGCCAAAGAGTTGTTCGAAGGCGGGGTTGCAGGCATTGATACGGCCGTTTTCATCCAATGCGACAATGGCGATGGGGCTGTTATTGACCAATGCCTCGAAATATTGTTTTTGCTGCTGAACGGCCATTTCGGCCCGTTTGCGCGTGCTAATGTCCTCACGTGTTACCAGCACATGTGTTACATTGCCGCTGGCGTCAGTGATTGGCGAGACAGAAACTGCTTCCCAGCGCCAATCATGCGTTTTTGTTTTGCTGCGACATTCACCTTTCCAATTTGCGCCCGCCGTAACGGCCTCAAGAATTGCCCGGCTTGATGCCTGATCATATGTAAGATAATCAGCTAAAGGCTGGCCGATTATTTCAGTGAGTGCGTAACCATTGAGTTGCGCTACCTTCTCATTGGCATATCGCACAACGCCGTTCAAATGGACGATGATGATGCCTGTTGAATTTTGTTCAACTGCCTGTGAAAGTTGGCGTACATGCTCCTCATTGTCTAGCATACGGCCGGAGACCATAAAGACGACGGTAAACAGGCTGCCGCCAATAAGGATGAGAGCCAGGATAGAGTGGAAATTAAGCGTGTCCAGGCGGTTTAATGTATCAGTAATATCGTAGTACAGTTCAAAAGCGCCGATGAAGTCGCCATTTTCCATGATGGGGATGTAAGTCTCCACAACATCTTGGGTTACAAGCTGGCCTTCTGCAGTCCTGGCGTTCTTGCGGACAACTTGCGTATAACGATCCCCCCCGGCAACAACCTCATGAAAGTAATCATGTTCATTTAATTTGCCAATGTCGGCGCTGTCAGTGGAGTAAAGCGTCTCCCCTGGGGCAGAAAAGATTTTTATTTTTATGAGATGAAAAGCCTGTAGTAATTTGGCCGTTCGTTTATCAAAGGCATCATCAAAGTTAGCGGCGTCTAAATCACCTTTATTGGTGATGTGTTCGTCTTGTAAATGGGCGGCTAATTTGCCAGCTTCATCCTCAGTGGCGTCAATAATGATTTGGGTGAAGGCTGGATAGATGAACAAAATATTGATTAAGACGAGTGTAAAGATAGCCGTTGCTGCAATCAACAGCATATTGCGTAAAAACTTAATTCTTACCAGTCGTTTTAATTGTTCAACTGCTTGAATTACCATTTTCATTAGACTCTTATTCCTTGATCCCCTGCCAGTAATTGGCGGCTAATCAGGGCTGCTGATTTCGTAACAATTATCCTCATAAGTCTCTGGGAGGATGTTTTAAGAAGAGCTTAAACAACTTGCCTGCTTTTGATAAGGGCGCGTTCGTTTATAACTTTGGCGTTTGAAAAATTGTAACCAGGTAATTGGTAACTGGTAATTACCCAATTACTCAATTACCAATTACCAGCAAACTGCAAAGTTAATTTTGAACGAACCCTAAGTGTTATTGGTTATTAGTTACTCAAGCAATAACTAATAACCAATAACAGGTTCTATTGCGCAAGTTGATAAATTCTCATTCCTTAAATCGTCACCGGCTGGTCATGAACTTTGCAGCCAGCGCCGTGTTTATCTGCGCGAATTCTGCTTCCATCTGCGCCAATTTGGCAGGGGCGTCTTGCCAACTGTTTTGCCGTCCTATAAATTCTATTTCTCGAGAAAGCTCCGACAAGCTGGTTAAGCCCAGGCTGGCGCTGCTGCCTTTTAAGGTATGGGCGGCGCGTTTAAGCTGTTCGGCGTCGCTTGTCACCACAGCCTTGTGTATTTGGGTCAGTAATAGGGCGGCGTCTTCCAAAAACATGGGGATGAGTTCGGCCAACATTTCTTCAACGTCTGGCCCTAATATTTTTTTCACGGCGGTCATATCAATGGGCCAGGCGTCGCTGATTTCGGGAGTGAAGACGGTTGGTCCCGGTTCGGCAAGGGAGGCAATTTCGGGGTCGGGGGGAAGCGTGGGGGGAGTGGGGGAAACGGCCGTATCCGACGTTAATGGCCCTGTAACCCGGCGGCGAGCCGGCGTTCGTTCCAACACCTCAACCAGTTTCTCAATACGCACTGGTTTACTCACATAATCATCCATACCACTGGACAGGTATTGCTCACGATCCCCTTTCAACGCATGAGCCGTCATCGCCACAATACGCGGCCTTTTCTCTGGCGGCCAGTCCTCCTGGATAATCATCGCCGCTTCTACCCCATCCATTTCCGGCATTTGGATATCCATTAAAATCACATCATACGGTTGCCGTTGCAAAGCCTCAAGCGCCTCAATGCCATTACCGGCCACATCAGCCCGATACCCCAATCGTTCCAAAATACGCAGCGCCACCTTTTGATTAACGGCATTATCCTCCGTTAACAAAATACGCAAGGGGTGGCGTTCTCCCATCTCCCGGTCAAACACCGTCGGTTTGCGAGGTTCCGACATGCCCGACCGATCTGACAGCGCCTTTACCAGCGCTTTGTTCAAATAGATCGGTTTAACCGGTTTCGTCATAATCGCCGCAAACAACCCCGATTGATTCACATCTCCCCGCATGCCCATGGAAGTAATCATCACCAGCGGCAGCCCTTCTGCCTGGCGAACCTTGCGGATTTTCTTCGCCAGCATTAGGCCATCCATGTCCGGCATTTGCATATCTAGAATAGCCACATCGAACGCATGATCACGCTGGAGAATAGCCAATGCTTCCTGCCCGGAAGCGGCTGAAGTAGGCTGCATTAACCATAACCGGGTTTGTTTCATTAAAATCGTTCGGTTTGTTTCATTATCATCAACAATCAACAGTCGCTTCCCTTTTAACAACTGAACATTAGCGTCAATATCAAGCGGCTTTTCGTCAAATGCTTGCTGCGTCTTAATAGTAAAATGAAACGTAGAGCCTTTCCCTGGTTCACTCTCCACCCATATCTTGCCGCCCATCATTTCAACCAGGTTTTTGCTGATGATCAAGCCCAGACCCGTACCGCCATAATGCCGGGTTGTCGAAGCATCCACCTGGCTAAACGAGCGGAAAAGACGATCCATCCGTTCGGGGGGAATGCCAATACCGGTATCCTTCACAGCCAGATGAATCTCATGCAAATCATTTTCCGAAGCGCGGTGTTCGACCCTGACAAAAATTTCTCCGTGATTCGTAAATTTAGCCGCATTACCCAAAAGATTTACCAGAATCTGACGCAGCCGGGTGACATCTCCGATGACAGTAGCCGGCACACCTTCCTCAATAAAATACGCCAGTTCCAGCCCTTTGGGCACGATTTTGGGTGCTATCAGGTCAAGCGCTTCTTCAATGCAAGAACGCAAAACAAACGGATGTTCTTCCAGTTCCAATTTTCCGGCTTCAATTTTAGAAAAATCGAGAATATCATTGATAACCGCCAGGAGGGCGTCGCTGCTGCTGCGCGCTGTCTCTACAAAATCGCGCTGCTCTGGCGTAAGCGCCGTATCCAGCAGCAGCCCCGTCATGCCAATGACTGCGTTTAGGGGCGTGCGGATCTCATGACTCATATTCGCCAAAAAATTAGATTTAGCTTCGTTGGCTGCTTCGGCCGCTTCCTTGGATAAGTGCAGGGCCAACTCGGAACGTTTGCGTTCCGTAATATCGCGGACGATGATAATTAACTGGTCATCTTGAAACAGCGTGATTCTGGCTTCGAAATGTTTGATGACTCCGCTTACGGGCAAATCATAACTGTAGCTTACTAAGGAACCTGTTGTTCGCGCTTCTTGAAAAACTTGGATAAACCCTTCACTCACTGGCTGCGGCAAGACATCCTGCATTCGTTTCCCCAGGAATTCGCTGGGGGGTACATATAAATCTTCATGTTTACTGGTTTTGAAATCTAAGATTGTTCCATCACCGTCCACCCGAAAAAATAGATCGGGCAGCGCTTGAAAAATGGCTTCCATCTCCGAAGTTTTTTGCCGTAGTTGTTTTTCAATCTGTTGTCGTTCGGCAATACGTTGCTCAAGGGCGGTTGCGTGCTGCAGCGATTCCTCGAATAAAAGCACATTGTTTAAGGCAAGCGCTGCATGTTCAGCAAAGACTTGAATAATTCGCCGAGACCGGGCATCAAAACCATCCTTTTGGGGACTTTGTAGGTCCAAAGCCCCGATGATCTGATTGCCGGCTTGCAGAGGAGCAACCAATTCAGAGCGGGTTTTGTCGTCTCCCTCCAAATAGCGTGGATCCTCCCCCACGTCGGGAACATAAACCATCTTTCTGTCGCGGATGGCAGATGCGATTAAGCCTGGACCATTAAGATACAATGTAGAAGCGACGCCATGACTATAGGATCCTACACGAGCGATCTCTTTCGGTTGAATGGGGATGCTTAATTCTTGAAAGTCTATTTCATCAGTCGTAGAGATTGGCTTGTTGAGTACAATGACGCCGCAGTCGGCAAAGTTAAATTCCTGGGTAATGATCTTGGCAGTTTGCTCGGCCATGCTGTGCAAATCGGTGAGATTGAATAATTGTTTGGATGCCCGGTATAAAATGGCCAACTCGTTGGCATTTTGGGCTAATTCTTCCTCCGTGCGCTTGCTGGTTAAAGCATTGACAATGATTTCACCCACGATTTTTAGCAGGGCCATGCTTTTTTCTGACCAGGTTTTTTCACGTTGAATGGACTCTAACCTGAAAAAACCTATCAATTCATGGTGATAAACCAGGGGAATGACGACTAAGGACTGTATATTCTGGGAAAGGAGGTATTTTTTTTCTGCCTCGGCGGCGACAGGCAGCGCTTCCACGCGAGGGATATATAAATTTTCAAAATTGCTCAGTTTTTTTATTCCCCAGGCCATCGCGTGTAGAGGAACATTTTGCATCTCTCCCATTTGTGGTTGTATGCCGGTTGCGCACCATTCATGGGTGCTGTTCAATGTACGGCCGTCATCCGACAACGTAAAAACATAACCCCGATCAACTTTAGTAAATTCACCTATTTGTTGCAGGGCGCGATTAATGCCAGCATCGACCTCTGAAGAAGATAAGTTAATAAATTGAGTGGAAATTATTGTAATAAGTTGTTCGAATTCAATATGAGATTGCAGCGCTTTTTCCGCCCGTTTCCGGGCTACCAGGCCTTGTTGGGCCACTGAGTATAGTCGAGCATTGGCCAAGGCTTGGCCGGCGGCAGCGGCGGCATTTTGGGCCAAAACGATTTCGCTTTTCGTAAACTTATACTCTTTTTCCGTATTGAGTCCTAGCGTGCCAATTACCTTGTTTTGTACAATGAGCGGGACAATCAGCAGCGAGGCTGTCTGATTTTTTCGGGCGACAGTTTGTAAATGTTCGCTCTGGCGAGGGTCTGTTTGTGCTTTGGGGACGACAATTGGCCGGCGATGTTTTAATACATATTGGGTAATTGGATTGTTGGACAAGGGGATAATCGTGCCAATTGTGGATTTGCGTTTCGCATCGGCATGTATATATTCAGCGGTGACAGTCAGGTGCGATTCAGGCTGATGTAAAAGAGCGATGGCTGCTTGTGGCAGGTCGAGCGCCTGTACTAATTCTTTGCAGATGGTTTGTAATACGGTATCTGGTTCCAGAGAGGATGTAATCGTTGCGATTATCCGATTGAGTAGTAAAGTTTCACGCAGCTTTTTTTGGTGGGCCGCCTGGGTCTGTCGTCTTTCGGTGATGTCTCGAACAAGGGCAATATGAAAGCGACGCTGCCCACGATGCATTTCGCTGATGGACAGTTCCATTGGAAAAACCGCGCCATCCTGGCGAAGCGCGTTGGTTTCTTTATGAATGTTGGTAACTCCAGACGAATTAGCGGGATATTGCAACCAGGGGAGGCGTTTGTTTGAAGGTTCGCCTTTTTCAGCGAGTAATATTTTGAAATTCCGGCCAATCACCTCATTGGCGGCGTAGCTAAAGATATGTTCGGCGGCCGGGTTAAAGGCTTGTATGGCGTCATTTTCATCAAATACAACAACCCCGTTTGGCATGTGTTCAAACAGTGATTTGAAATCGTTCCGTTCCGCTTCCAGTTGTAATTGGGTTGTGTGTTGCAGATTTTCATACAGTTCTTGCATTTCCCTGGATGAGACGTCAATGGACTGCTGTAGAAGCGAGTGGGTTTTGTCAGACCGGGTATAGGCTTGACCAATCACCTGCAAGAACTGCGACCATCCCTCTGGACTGGGAGGTGCCTTTTCGTCCAGCCCTAAATTTTCGAGTTGACTCTTGAGTATCTGATGGAGCATAACGACGACCTTTTAATGACTCTGCTGAAAAAAGGTTACTTGGCATCAAAAACCCGGTTTCTGTAGGCGCGTAGCTTGTGGCAAGTTAGATGAGAAACCGAGTTTCTTTCAGTGTGCTTGTGATTGGTAGCGTTTCTCTAAAGTAGTAGTCAGTCATTGTTAAACATATTGGCCAAGGACATGTTTTACCTGTTCATACTCTGCTTCGGCGTGCGCCAGCTTGGCGGCGGCCATTGCCAACTGGTTGTCGCGCCCCATAGTTTCGATTTCCTGGCAGTGAGCGGCCAAGGCCATAATGCCCATACTAGCACAACTGCCTTTGAGTGTATGGGCTAATTTTTTAACTGCTGGGGCATCGCTGGCAGCAATTGCCTGCCGGAGTCTTGATAACATTTGTGGCGCATCCTCCAAGAGCATTGGCGCTAATTCAGGCAGCAACTCTTCAGCTATGTCGCCCATTGACTCTTGAAGTTCGGCCAACATCCTGGTTTTGATTTCATTGAGGGTCGATACGGCAAAAGTTGAACGGTGCAAATCATCCATCATGTAAATCCTTTTTGATTAGTTAAATGACAAAAATGAAGTTTTCTTGCGCTGCTTGCTGCTAAAAAGCTGTAACCGGTCATTGACACGATGCCAGGCTGCTCCTGGGGCAGCCGGCGGGATGCCCTGATGGGCTTCTTTGCTTAAACGGAAGGAAAAATCTTCGATCAATGAAGATACCGGGTCTTCGGGATAACCATAAACGAGTGGGATACCACGATTAATGGCGCTGACGAAGCGGGTGGGGGCGAAGGGTAATACCAGGGATATAGGGTGGTTAAGAGCTGATTCGATTTTCTTGCTGGCCAATCCACCATGTTCGAATGTCCAATTCAAAACAAGTTTGATTTTATCGGGCGCGTACCCCAGTTTCCTATAGGTGCCGAGGGCAATGGCAGCGGTTCGAACCGAGGCCATTTCAGGCGCTAAAACGAGTAAAATAGTATCTGCTTTGTCGAGGATGTCTAAGGCCACATCACTGAAATCATGAGGTAAGTCGGCGATCATGTATTCATAGCGAGGGCGTAACACGGAAACGGCCGTGTTTAAAAGCTTACCCCCTAAATTTTCCGCGCTTTCCGGATTCGCTGGCGCAGCAATAAACTGTAGCCGACTTTCATGGAGTCCCATGATATTTTTAAGCACGTCAATATCTAATTCATTTTCATCAACATGAGCTAAATCCGCCCAAGTGCGTTTGAGCGGAGCGTTAAGCATCAGAGCTACCTGACCGGCTAGAAGCGCCATATCCATGAGCAAAGTTGGCCTTTGCCATAACGCTGCCAGACTAACGGCCAGGTTCACCGCCAAACTAGAACAGCCGATGCCCCCGCGCAAACTATGTAGGGCAATCAGATGGGCATTCTCACTGGACTCAACCGCGCCCGTATTTTCGGCAGCTTTAATCGCTTCGACCCGCCGTAAAAGAGACGTGAGGCGTGCCGCCAGTTCAGCGGCCTCAAATGGCTTGCTTAAATAATCGTCCGCACCAGCTTCAAACGCACCTACCCTGTCTTCAAGGTCAGATTCACTGGTGAGAACCAAAATAGGCAGGTGCGCGAACCCAGGCTCGCGCCGTAAACGTCTGGTTACTTCAAAGCCATCAATACCGGGCATAACTTTATCGGTAACAACCACATCAGGGCGATGGGCCTTAACAAGCTGCAACCCGGCCAGACCATCATTGGCGGTGATGACTTCATATCCTAACGACGTTAAACTTTTCTCGACAATTGTGCGGACAATCCGATCATCATCTATTACTAAGATACGAGGCATGTCCCTTCTCCTAGGAAGTAATAATTCGGAATCTATCTGAGAAATAGGTCGCCATAAGATTCAAGAACTTATTCCTCACATGATTTCGGACTCACATGAACCCAATTAGCTACGCTTTGGGTACCAACATTTAGCTTTTTACTGATTGCGCGATAACTTAGTCCTGATTGGTGCATTTCTACAGCCAATTGGCGTATTTCGGTTGAGTAGCCATTAGGATTCGGCTGGGGGGTGTAAATGCGTTGACAGCATTTACAAAGATAACGTTGGCTACCAGAGGGATTGAAGCCTGACTTGACTTGCTTTTGTGAAGATTTGCAATAGGGGCATGTATTCATACCGTTATTGTAGTTGTCATTTTGGGTCTGGACACTCCCGCAAAAGTACCACTGCGTGCTTATAACCAGCTATTTTGCTCTGACATTAGTACTATACTGGCGTCTGGCGAATTTCAGATTTCTCTTTGGTGCGTAAGGCGATTTTCGAAATCACCCTATACTTCGTGAACCTTCGGGAGGATGAAAAAATCTATCAAGCAGGTGTAACGAGGACAGCTTTGGCTACTGCATAGCCCACTATTTTTTCTTGACCCTCAATGTTTATGGTTAATGGCCCTTCAAATGGAGCTACAGTCAAAATTGTTACTGTGCTGCCTGGTATTAATCCTAGCGAACCCAGGTAACGCAGCATTTCACTGTTCGCGTCATCGGTAATGCGTGCTACCTGGGCTGTTTCACCCACTGCCAAAGCAGTCAGTGACTGTGACGGGATGGTAAGCATAGCGCCATCTTTGTCGGGGATAGGATCACCATGTGGATCAAACGCGGGATGGCCCAGCACATCGGCTATGCGTTCTTCTAATTTCTCGCTGATCACATGCTCCAGTACATCAGCCTGTTCATGTACTTCATCCCAGCTAAAGCCGAGCGCTTCTATAAGAAATAACTCCAGCAGCCGATGACGGCGAATAACTTCCAGGGCAATTTTCTCGCCTGCATCAGTGAGGGTGACTCCATAATGCTTTTCATAATGAACCAAGTTGAGTTTAGCTAACCGCTGTAACATGCTGGTTACGGACCCCGGTTTGACCTGGCGCGCTTCAGCAATTCGTGATGTATTGACGGGGGTTTCTGTCTCCGCTAATGAATAAATTGTTTTGAGGTAATCCTCGATAGCCTGATGATTTAATCCATTACGTTGGGTTGATGATCCGGTTTCGAGGGCGTCAATACGAGGCATTGGCATTGTCCCTTTTCAGTCTAAAAGAACTGTTTGCTTATGGCAACGCTAACATAACCGTTTAGGGCTGTCAATGAGACTGATTTTATGGGGTTTACGAATAATTTATCAGTCGTAGAAGTAAGCTGCTCGCTTGCCCGCGCAAACTAGTACACATTGGCCTAAGTTCGTGTGTATTATTGTAGGGCGATTTGACAAATCGTCCTGTGCGATTTAACAAATCGCGCTACAAATTTAATGTATAAGTATTTCCGCCGACATGTACTAGCAGTTTGCACCTATGATTCCTGACAATGCTTTCGTGATCCCGATTTTATGATTTTGTAACGCTTATTGTCCAAGCACGATCTCTACAAAGCTGGTACGGTAAGGAAAGACCCATAGCTCTTGCTTATATTTCTTTTCCCCGGTGTTGACTGTAATTTCGTAATATCCGGCGGGGACGTCGTCCAGGACAAAGTTTTCTTGCCAATTGTTGTCGGGATTGACATGGGTTCCGGCGTAGCTCGTTGTGGCCAGGTAACGGGAAGGTGCGTCAATACGACGCAGGCTAATGGGGGCTTCTTCAACCAGTTCGCCGCTGGGCCAGGTAACGCGGCCAGCGACTGAGCTAAAGTCGGGGAATGGGTAGAGCCACAGCAGGGGATTCCGTGTGTTATCATAGCTATTTTGCCCCAGGCGCACTTCAAAGTGGAGATGTGGGCCATCAGCGACGCCGGTTGCTCCGGAAAGGGCGATAGTTTCTTGCGCGTTTACATGCTGCCCTTCATTAACAAGGAGTGTGGACACGTGGCCGTATAGGTTGAAAACAGGCTGCCCATGCCAACGTGAATCGAGCTCGATGACGACGAGGTTGCCGTAGAAGTTGGCATGTGGGCCATAGATGACGCTGGTATCATCTCCGACAACACGAACTATGCCGCTGGCGGCGGCGATGATTTCGGTACCGGTGGGGACGTAGAATTCGACCCCGTGATGAGGGCGTAAGGTTCCGCCACGGGTGCTGCCGTAGGGGTAGGTTTTGTCTGTCCAGACGGTCCCCCCTTCGGGAATGGGACGGCGCAGCCAGTAATGTTCGTCGGGGGATGTGAGGGGCAGGGACGGCGGGGTGAAGGTGGGTTGTGGCGTGAGGCTTGCTGTTTCGGTTGCCGTGGCTGGGGGCGTGTTAGTGGTAGTGGTAGTGGGCGGCACGGCCGTTGCCGTGACTAAATCGGCCGGATCAACCAGAGAGAAGGATGGGGGCTGGCTGGCGGGCGCAGATATGATGGCCGGCGGCGGCAGTGTAACAGTGATAACGGGTGGCAGTTCTGGGGAAGATACAGTCACTGCCGGAACAACTGCGGCGTTAACTACCGGGCCTGATTGACAGGCAGTTAAGGTGAACAGAAGGATACTGATGAGGGGCAAGCAGTAATTGAAGAATAGCTGATTGCGAGTGGGTTTTAGGATGTTCATAGTGTCTGGTTGGCTGTTAGGCCGACTAAAATCCGCCTCGCTCAGCGGCTGTTCTTTTGGCTAATTCGACTAAAATGGCCGTTTCAGTTTCCAGTGTTTCTACTTCTTGATGCCATTCCTGAGCTAATTCCTGGTTTTGCAGACCAACGGCGTTAATTTTGACATTGAGCGCGGCGACTTGTACAGCGGCATAGGCCATGATGACGCCGGCTACCGCATCTGTGACCGCATTAGTATTACCGATTTGGGCAATAGTATAGGCTAATTGGGCGGCCTCAAGACTGAGATGAGCGACATGCAGTGGGACTGCGCCAGCGCCAATTGTGGCCTGTTCAGTGGCGGCAGCCTGCTCAGATTTACTTAAATCCTTGTTGCGCCAGGCGGCCATTACCTGTTCAAAAGCGGCGGCGTCTTCGGCGATAGCAGTGAAAAGAGCCTGCCGTAAATGGGCGGCCTGATCTAAAATAGCCCGCGCTTCATCATCTACGGCCGTATATTTTTTGCGCCCGACAGTCAGTCCGGCAACCATCTGGGTCAAGGCGGCGGCCAAAGAGCCGGCCAGGGCGGCAACAGAGCCGCCACCAGGCGCAGGCGTCTTGGCTGCTACATCGCTCAGGAATGCTTCCAGCGTGATTTCTGATGACGCATCGGTTTCTTCTTGCAGCCGATATTCCAGTACCTGGTTGTCTTCCATCCCATCTACTTGTAGATACCATTTGGCGGTGTCCATGAAGGCTTTTTGCGGGGTTAAACCCACGAGTTCAGCTTTGGTGATGGTCAGGCCATAACGGGCGGCTTCGCGGCGCACCATTTCTTGCGCACGGTAAATGGGAGTTTTCTCAAAATTGGTCAGGTTCATGCTGACCTGGGCCTGTCCCTCCACCAGGAACCCTTTGGCCTGGACGAAGCGCAGCCCACCGCCGATGTGGCGGATGTTGCGGGCGATCTGGTCAGCAATTTCCACATTGTCGCTGTTTAGATATATGTTGTAGGCTATAAGGAACGGCCGTACCCCAATCACAGTTGCGCCCCAGGGCCTGGGTTCAGCCGGACCAAAATCATGCTTGCGATCTGGGTCTGTGGCCACCGTTTCTTTCCAGGTCTCGTATTGTCCCTTGCGAATGGCCGATAATTTAATGCGTTCTGGACGGGTAGCCGCCTTCCCGTAAAGATAAACAGCCACGCCTAATTCCTTGCCAACCCGTTGGCCTAGCCGATTAGCCAGGGTGACACAGTCATTGAGCGTGACTCCTTTGATGGGAATGAACGGGCAAACGTCGGTAGCCCCAATACGAGGGTGTTCCCCGGTATGTTCATTCAAGTTGATGTGTTGGGCGGCATAAGCAATGGCTTGAAATGCGCCTTCCTCGACAGCTTTCAAATCGCCAACAAAGGTAATGACAGTACGATTGTGGTCAGGGTCGGCGCTGACGTTAAGAAGATGAACGCCGGACGCTGACCGGATGGCGTCGGCGATACCGTAGTAGATTTCGGGATTACGGCCGTTACTAAAATTAGGCACGCATTCGACAATTTGCTGCATGACTCAAAGTATCCTTTTCCGTGTGAGTAAAATTCAAACAGATGAGTTTTATCACGAATAAGATTAACAGGCTAATTAAGCGCATGGCCATTGCCGGGCGCTTTCTCAGGGGCGTTTTGGGCAAGAATTATCTGGGGCAGCGTCTGGTATCTCAGTAGCTGAATAGTTCCGCGCAAATAACCTGTGAAATCGACGTGAGTGGAGAATAAAAAACGCTTAATATAGCAGATTTGCCGCTGTATGCTGTAAAGGGACACATATCTTATGATAAAATGTCAGGTGATTCTATTAGGTAGGTCTAATAAAAGCAGAAAGATAAAAATTGTAATAGTATGATTTAATTGGAGGCGTAATGGCATGGATTGGTTACAAATATTTGCAGATTACTTGAGTGCGCTAATTGTTAATCCCCTGGTCGCTCAAATAGTTGCCGGCGCAGCAGAAGGCGTTGTCGTTGGTTTGATTGTGGGGGCTGTCGTTTGGGCAATTATGCAAGCGCCAGACACGTTGGGCCGGGCGTTGTTATTGAGCATTATCCTGGGCATCGGCGTCATCGTTTGGGAATTTGCCCGCATTGGCGCGGTGATGGGGATGGGGATGGGCGGCATCATAGACTCTTTTAATACGAATCCTCAAATTGGCCGCATGTTTTTGACCGCCGGCGTTCATACGTTGACGGCGATGTTTGTTGGCGCTCTGATTGGCGTTGGCTCCCGCGCGCCTAATTATATGATTAAAGGGGCGATCATTGGCCTTTTCTTGGGGGCGTTAGCCGGCGCGGCAATACGTTTTGGCCTTTATTTTTTTGGCGTAAGGGTGAATTTACTTATTTTTCGGGGTTTGGTTTCGCTGGGTACCTGGGCGCTTTTGGCAACATTTAGCGGGAAGTGATGAGATCCTATCCGCTCATAATGATTTTAATTGGGGTCATCTAAAATATCATCATCCCAGATCGGCTGCCGCCAATTCTCGGGTACGGCCGTTTCCGCAACAGCAAACACATCTTCAAAAGCTATGTCCATAACCGCATCCGCCAAAGCATCCCCGCCGAAATCTGGCTCCTCTTGTCCAAATTGTTCCACTTGTTGTTTTAAGACATCTCGTATCATTAACTTGTGAGCAATTTCATCCTGAAGTTCATGGCTGATTTTAGCCAACAAATCACGCCCTTCCGCTGCTGCGCGTTCCGTGCGGTTCAGCAATCGGGCGCTTTTGTGACATTCCAAACGGCTCATCTCCTCGTTAATTTCGGCCAGGCGACGGCGGCAGCGGGTTAACTCTACGTAGAGCGCCTGGACCAATTGGCGCTTCGTATGTGCATACTCAATGCGGTCAGCGCTGTTTGGTTCCTGGGCTAACTTTTTTAGCTGTGCCAGGTCGCCGGCAGAGTAAGCGACATTGATAGCTTTCATGATGCGAGTACGGTAGGCGCGGTCAACGTCATCCAGAGCCAGGTCAGGATGAAAACGGCGGGCCAGTTGGCGGTATAATTGTTTTAGGGCGCTCGTGTCGTCTTCATTCAGCTTTATCGGCGGCGTTTCTAGCGGCGTTTCGCGGTAGCGGTACTCACCGCTGGCCGCGGTTTTTTGGGGGTCGAATTGCCATTCTTGGCGACCTTCCCACTCGGCGTGCATATCATTGGCAAAGGCATAATCTTCTTGTAATTGGCGTAACTGCCGTCTGTGTTCCTGAATTTCGGCGTGCAATTTTTCCAACCGCCGGGTTAATGGTTCGATACGGGCGCGTAGTTTGAATTCAAAGGCGCTGATAACAGTCAGGCGATCAGCTAACCCGGCTTCGGCTTCGATGAGCTGTGGGCGTATTTGGGCTAACAGCGTTTCCAGTTCAATGATTTTTTCGCGCCAGTCTCCGTTGGCTTTAGTCAGGTGTCGGTTTATCATGTTATTTGCTTCAATAGTATGAGCGCCATTTGCCTATCCTTGAATGCGCTGAATTGTAACATGCTTTGCCAGGATTTTTTGATCAGCCTTACAAGTAGCACTTTTGAGAATGTCAAGCTTGCTTGACATTTTGGCTTGCATACAGTAGAATATCTTGTAAAGCCAGCTTGACATTAACGAGAGGTGATAATGAATGTAGAAGTTACTAATCAAGTGAAATCATACAGAAAGAAATTTCAATATACGCAACATTCGTTGGCACAAATGGTTGGCGTGTCGCGGCAAAGTATTATTTCCATTGAACAGGGGCGTTACGTTCCCAGTTTGAAATTGGCTTTGATGTTTGCCAGGACGTTTAATTGTACAACTGATGATCTATTTCAATTAGTGGAGGAAAAATAATGTTTTTTTGGAAAAGAGCAGCGCTTGATGAACGGTTTGTGATGCATCGCTTGTATTCAACTCGATTTGCGGTTGTTGTTTCAGCCGTGATCATGGGTTTATGGTTTTATTACGATATGGTCGTCAATGAAGTTTACCATTGGGATATTTTTATCTTTCTAGTCGTGATGGCAGTGGCTAAGTTGAGCGCGATGTTGTATTACCAGTTCACAGATTGAATCCACAAAGCCAGATTTTAACTGCCGGTTGTGCCGACGACGCCAATAGATAAGTATAAATTGGCGGAATCAGTGCAATCGGCGGATAGTTTTTGAATCTCAGTAGATCAAGATTTTGCCACGAATGCCACGAATTACACGAAAAACAAGTCCCTAATTCGTGAAATTTGTGCAATTCGTGGCAGATTTTAGATCTTCAGGGTTCTTTTTTGGGGGGGGCTGGGGAATAGCCTAAAAGTCCTTTTTTGACCGGGAACGCCCGATTGTAACGCAGTTAGTAACAAATTAGCGGTATTGTTGTCGTAGTTACGTTGAATTCCCAAATAAATTTCAACTTAAAGGGATTGGTTGTGTACTGCTGCCCCTCTCAGCTGTGATGAATTGCTGCCTGGGCGACTACCAGACATGCAGGTTAATCGCTTTATTGGGTATATACCCTGAAAAATAATTTGTTACGTAAAAAAGGGCTGACTTGATGCTTAAAGAGACAATGATTCACACTTCTGGTTCCCGGCAACCGCGCTTTACGGCCGTCATCGCTGGCCTATTTCTGTTGTTCGTTTTATTACAATTCTGGGGGGCTGCGCCGGCCCTGGCCGATTACGTGGGCACGGCCGTTAACCGCATATTCCTCGATCCCGCCAGCGCGGCGACGGTTGCCAATGGCTATCAAAACGGCGACGAAATTTCCTTCATCCTGGAAACCACCCCGGCGGACACAGGCAGCACTGTTGGTATGGCCGCCTGGACAACCGTCTACATTCCCCCCGGCGTAGAAGTAATTGGCGCTGAACTAGCCGCGCCCAACGGCGATGGCACGTATTCCCCTATAGCCGCCAAAGATACGGCCGCTGCCAGCGACGACTGTGGTAATCGCGGCTGTGCCTTTCCCTTATCGGGCATAATGCAAAACGGGCAGGTCAACGAAGTGCAACAAGACACCGGCATTTTTTACAGCTTAGACCCGCAAACCAAACTGTTGGCCATTCCCTTCAACGTGGAAACTACCGGCTCTTCCAAGAGCGGCAATCAAAATATTTATAACGAATGGGATTACAATCAGATATTGGCGTTTGGCGTGAAAACGCCCACAGCCCTTTCTGGCAACAGCGGCACAGGGAATACGCCGCTGGTGCAGATTGGCGGCAGTTGGGTGGGAACCGGTTCGCCTGTGGCTGGTTCAGGCGCGTATTACACCAATGATTATGATCCCGATTGCAGTGCCTCGACCACTTTTGTGGATGACTTGCAATGTCCTGGCCCCTGGCAGCGTATCAAATACGCCAACGCCAAAATTGGCGGTTCTGGCCCCTTGGTTCCGGCAACGACTGGGGCTGTAGAACCGCAAACGAATACGGCCGTTCTCGCTACGGCCGGGTACGACTTTTCCGTGAGCGGCCCGCTGCCCATCGGCGCCAACGCAGTGCGTTTTGTGCAGGGTATCCGCCATCTTGGTGACCTGGAAACCGCCCGCATCACCTTCCGCGTCACCGACGCCGCCGCATTTATGGCCGCTATAGACAATCGCATCTTCTGCCTGGACGCTACCGGTGGCGACACCGACAAACCTGGACGCGGCCCGCAGGATAACAACTGGCGTTACTACGAAGGCAACAACCACACCTGCTTTGAGGGCAGCTCAACAGCGTCCCTGCTCAAGCGGGCCATGTTCGTCAACGGCCAGGCCGACAACGGCAATAACCTTTCCCCCAATGACATTATCGGTTATGAGATCACCTTCCAGAATACAACTGGCGCGCCGTTGTATGATATTGATTTAACGGACACCCCGGTAACAACCAACCTCACTTTAGTCGCGCCGGGCACGGCTGGCTGCGCTTACAGCAGCTACAACGGCAATCAGGCTGGACAGCCCACGTTTAACAACATCAGCGGCGGAACGGCTGCCTGGAATCGGCTTAATAGTCTGGCTGCTGGGGACGCCGTAACCGTTTACGTTTGCGGGCAGGTAGACAGCGGCGCTGCCACCGGCGAGCAGGTTAGCAATCGCGCCCAGACCAGCTTTGCGCTGGTTGATGAGGCTGCGCCGGAACCGGTGTTGAGTTCGACAACCCTTGGCGTTGTCACCAATCAGATTGCCGGAACCATTTATGCCGACAATGACAGCGGGGGCGATCTTTCGGCCGTGGACGCCGGGCTGTCAGGCGTGACGGTCAAACTTTACAATGATAACAACGGAGACGGTAAACTGGATAGCGGCGATACAGTCGCCGGGACGGTTGTGACCCGTCCCAACGGCTCGTATGAATTTAATAGTTACCCGGTCGGTAATTACTTGGTTGTGGCCGACGATTTGCCCGGTTACGCCAGCACAGGCGACAAGGATACGACGTTAACTGACTGTGCCGCGTCTACAGCTAATACCTGCGGCGTCATTGGCGGCATTACCCTGACCAGCGATGGCGCCAGCCTGGGCAACGATTTCTTTGACGCTCAGATGGATTATGGCGACTTGACTGATTCTTACCTGACGCTGGCGACTAGCAACGGCGCCCGGCACACTGTTGGACTGCTTTACCTAGGCAGCACGCCGCCAGACGCAGACCTCACTGGGCAGCCGGGCGCTGCCGCCGCTGGGGATGACACGGATGGCAATAATGATGATAATGGCATACAGCGGGCGGCGGCGACGAAATGGGTGCCGGGCGCGTCGGTTAATCTGGATGTGACTGTAACGGGAAACAATGGCTATCTGGTCGGCTGGTTTGATTGGAACGGCGATGGCGCCTTTCAGGCAGGCGAAAAGGTTGATTTGGGCAGCGTAGCCGGTGGAGTCAATGCTCTATCGCTAACAGTTCCCAATGATGGCTCCTATACAGCGGGCAGTGATTTGAATGTGCGTTTCCGTCTGTATGATGCTGCCGCTGGCGCACCGACGGCGCCTATCGCGTCGGGGTTGGCGATAAATGGCGAGGTGGAGGATTATCATTGGTCGTTTGGCCCAACGGCCGTTACCCTGCAATCAGTACATGTGGATACGGCCGTTTCCACGGCCTGGTTATGGATTGGATTCTTGCTGGTATTGGCGTTGACGGTCATGACTTGGCTCTTCATCCGAGTGCGGATGAAGAGATAGACGACTATATTTTCTAGAGTGGGGTCGAGGCTGGGAAGCGATCGGCTAAAGCCTTGACCCCGCTAAGCTCGACTTTGTACATTTAAGTCGAATAACAAACAGTATCAGCCAGACGGTCAAAAAGAGACCGTGGTATTTTCACAATATCTGGTTCTGCGGCGGACATTGAAAAAATGGCCGCCGGAAACCAATGTAGCTTTGGCTACTTTTGTACAAAGTCGAGCTTAGTAGGCATGACAAAACGATGAAAGCGCAAGGCATTATCGTTTGCGTGCTTGTTTGGTCCGCTTTTTGGCTTGTTTCATGGGGGTGTTGTGGAAGTGGTCAGTTCTACTGCGGCAAGGAATTAAGCGCTAATCAATTACTTCTGCGGCGGCGATGGCGGCGTTCACGGCCCCGTTTGGCAGGTGAAGCGGATGTGGTGGGAGGAACGGCCGTTTCCAACACTGGCATCTTCCCGTTAAACGCCTCTGCCATCGCTTTAATGTGCGCCGGAGAACTACCGCAGCAGCCGCCAATCAGCCTGGCCCCCAGACCATAGACCCGGCGCGTATAATCGGCCATCACCTCCGGCGTCCCGTCATACGCCAACTCCTCATCAATCCAGTGCGGGATACCGGCATTCGATTTGGCTATCAGGATCATATCTGGGTTCATAGCGTGCATAGAGCGGATAACTTCCTCGATTTCAGCCGGGCCATTGCCGCAGTTAGCCCCCAATGCCGCTAACCCGAACGAACTCATCACTTCCATCGCTTTGGTGGGGCTGACGCCCATCATTGTGTGGCCGTGTGTATCAAACGTCATCGTGGCCGCAATTGGTAAACCGGAGACGGATCTGGCCCCTTCAACGGCCGCTCTCACCTCTTCCAAATCGCTCATCGTTTCCACCCAGAGGATGTCTACGCCCCCTTCATCAAGCGCTGCCGCTTGTTCGGCAAAAGCCGCTTTGGCGTCTTCAAACGTCATCTGGCCCATCGGTGCAAATAGCTCGCCCGTTGGCCCCATTGAGCCGCCAACCAAAATCGGCCGGTCGGCGGCGCCCGCTTCGGCGCGGGCATTTACAGCGGCGGCTCGATTAAGTTCGGGTACGCGATCTTGCAAACTATGCAGCTTGAGCCGGAAGCGCGTCCCGCCAAAGGTGTTGGTCAGGATGATATTAGAACCGGCTTCAATGTATCCCCGGTGAACGGCTTGTACTTTGTCGGGGTGGGTGACGTTCCATTCCTCCGGCGGCGCGCCTTGTTCCAGCCCCGCAGCCATCAGCATTGTTCCCATCGCGCCATCCAATAAAAGATGGCCTTCATTGTTTAACAATTCTTGTAATTTGTTCATGGTCGTCTCACGGTTTATATCTCGTAGTCTCGCAGTCTCCAGTCTCGCCGGTTCACCTGGGCAGCTTATCCACAGGAATATCGCGCAGGCGTTGGTTGGCGGCATCGCGGGCGGATGTGAGCGGGGGGGTGGTATGCTGCCAATCCAGGCCTAGATCGGGATCGTTCCAGGCGACGCCGTATTCGTCGTTGCCATCGTAATAATTATCTACAACGTAAGTGTGAATGGCGTCGGTCAAGGCCAGGAAGCCGTGGGCAACGCCTACCGGAATGAACAGGCCAACTTCGCGCCCGTCGCCCATCTCGACGGTTTGGGCGGCCAGATAAGTGGGCGAGGAGGGGCGTAAATCTACCAACCCGGCGCGAATTTGGCCAGCCTGTACATACCAATAATCTACCTGGTGATGATGATAATGCAAGCCGCGCAGGACGCCGGCTTTGGAGTCGGAGCGGTTGGTTTGCAGTTTGTCCCAACTGCGCTGCGGGAACCACTCCTTGCGGAATGTTTCTAAGAACCGGCCGCGCTCGTCGGTAAACGGCCGTAAATAAGCTAAAAGAACGCCAGAAATGTGCTGTGATTCCTCGATGCGGGTCATATTTCTCCTGGAATATAAGTTTACAAGTTCGCAGCTTACCCACTTGCAAACTTGCCTACTTCTTCATGAAATTACTGATAAAAAACCATAAATTGGCCGGCCGTTCGGCCAAACGGCGCATAAAGTAAGGATACCATGCTTTGCCATAGGGTACATAAATGCGAACCTGGTACCCCTGCTGCGCCAGCGATTCCTGCAATTCACGCCGGATGCCATACAGCATTTGATATTCAAACGCTTCCGGGGGGATATGGCTGTTCTTGAGGAAGGCCATTGTTTCTTGAATGATGGCTTCGTCATGCGTGGCCAGGCCCAGATAGACTCCCTTTTG
The DNA here is from genome assembly GCA_024275635.1 of Chloroflexota bacterium. Classification (GTDB taxonomy): domain Bacteria; phylum Chloroflexota; class Anaerolineae; order Promineifilales; family Promineifilaceae; genus JACKCC01. The sequence continues at coordinate 37,655 of JAJRYT010000167.1, forward strand.
CCGCGCCTCGTCGCTGAGCAGTATCCGGGCGAGGGCCAGGTAATTAGCATCGGTTTCGGTTTTTTGGGCAAAGGCCACATCATGTGGCTCGGCATAGGCCCCTTTGCACAAGCGCACCCAGGCGCCATCGGCCGCTAACTGCCGGATGTCAGCCTCGCTGCGGCGCAAGTAGGCTTGAATGACGATGCCCACATTATGGCCGTATCCGTCCTGGTCGCGCAGCGTGTAGTACACATCCAGCGTGGCCTGGGTGACGGCGCTTTCTTCCATGTCAATGCGTATTTTGTTGTTATGCTGGCGAGCGCGCTGCATGATCTGGCGCATATTGTTCAGAGCGAGGTCGGGGTCAATTTGGAGGCCAAGCTGGGTTAATTTGATGGATACATTGGCGTTGACGCCGCTTTGATGAATTTTATCCAGCAGTCGCAAAATTTCGTCGCGGGCAGCGCTGGCATCAGCCGCATTGGTAACGCTTTCACCCAGGTAATCCATGGTGACGGCCATGCCGCGGGCATTCAAGTCGCGGGCGGTATTGATGGCGTCGTCGGCCGTTTCCCCGGCGACGAAGCGGGCGGCGACGTTTTGGGCAATGGGTAAATCGCTTACGATTTTCCGTGCCCAGGCGGCTCCGGAAAGATAAAGCAGCAGTAAATGTAGCCATTGGCCGCCAAAACGCATGAGCAGTCCAGCGGAGGCAATCAGACTGAGCAGAACAAATAGGGTGGGAAAGCGGGATTTTGAACTTTTCATGTTACTCCGTGGGATTAAGTGGGGGATTGCGCCAACAGCGAATAGCCTCCGTCCATGATGATAGTTTGGCCGCAAATCATTTGCGCTGCCGGGCTGCAAAGGAAGGTGACGACATCGGCGACGTCGGCCGGGGTGCATAAACGGCCGTTTGGCGTGCTGGATGCCACCTTTTCAATCAGCTTGTTTTCCTGGCGGAAGGAGTCGAAATGGGTCAGCGCGTCGGTCATGACAACGCCGGGCGAAACCGCATTGACAATGATGCGCTTGGGAGCTAGTTCTACTCCCAGATAGCGCACCAATGACTCCAGCGCCGCTTTGGAGGCGCCAACGGCCACATAGTCAGGCAGGACGCGAACGGAGCCGAGGCTGGAGATAGCGACGATGGCCCCACCGCCGCGTTGTTCCATGAGGGGCACGGCCTGCTGTGCGCCAAACAGCAGGGAACGGGCGTTGATGTTCATTGTCCATTCCCAGCCGCGCGGCTTTTGGGCCATGACGGGCCGGTTGAAGCCGGAGGCGGCGTTGTGGATGAGCATGTCGAGACCGCCGAATGTGGCCTTGATTTGATCGTACATCCGGGTCAGGTCATCGAGATCGCCCATGTTGGCTTTAACAACGAGCGCCTGCCGACCCAGGCTGCGGATGGCAGCGGCCGTTTCCCCGGCCGGTTTGCGGTTCCGAAAAAAGTTGACAATGACATGCGCGCCTTCGCCGGCCAGCCGCAAGGCAATCTCGCGGCCAATGCCTCGCCCAGAACCGGTTACCAGCGCAATTTTATCTTGAAACTGAGACATAACACCTTTGCGTTTAAGCCTTATTGACGTCCCGAATTTTAACGCGCAAATGCAAAGTTGGCATCTGCATTTGCCTTTTCAAACTGAGAAGGATAAATTAGTTTTGCTTGGGGGGAAGTTGCGCAGAAGTCGTGAAATGACCGCTTTGGCCGGGAAACGGCCGTTAAAATCAACAGAGGCACTTATGCAAAACCCGGTTACTCATACAACTGTTAAGACAAATGGCGTGACCTTGCATGTCGCCCAGGCGGGGCCGGAAGACGGGCCGTTGCTGCTGCTGCTGCATGGATTCCCGGAATTTTGGCGCGGCTGGCGTTACCAGATTGACGCGCTGGCGGCGGCCGGGTATTGGGTATGGGCGCCGGATCAGCGCGGGTATAATTTGAGCGAGAAACCAAAAGGCATTGCCGCCTATAGTTTGGATGCGCTGGCGGCTGATGTAATTGGTTTGATTGATGCGGCGGGGCGGAAAACGGCCGTTCTCGTGGGTCACGATTGGGGAGCGGCCGTTGCCTGGTGGGTGGCCAACAAATATCCCGAAAAATTGCAAAAGTTAGTCATCCTCAACGTGCCGCATCACGCTGTCATGAGCCGCCACTTGCGTCAAAACAAAGCCCAAAAACGGAAAAGCTGGTACATGTATCTCTTCCAACTGCCCTGGCTGCCGGAGCAGATGATTCGCGCCGGTAACTGGCGCGGCGGTGTTCGTTCCTTGCAGGCCAGCAGCCGCCCGGGCACATTTTCCGACGCCGATCTAAAATTATACCGGCAGGCATGGTCGCAGCCGGGCGCATTGACGGCCATGTTGAATTGGTACCGGGCCTTGTTCCGCGTTCGCCCCCAACCTGCGCCCAGCTCCCGGATTACCGTTCCCACTTTATTGATTTGGGGCGCGCAGGATCACTTTTTAGGTCGTGAGATGGCCCAACCGAGTATAGACCTGTGCGAAAACGGCCGTCTCGCCTTCATTGAAGAGGCCACCCATTGGGTTCAGCACGAAGAGCCGGAACAAGTCAATATATTGCTTCTCAATTTCATCAATCCTACCCTGGATAAGCCAGGAAAGATTTAGATGCGAAGGACACAAATCATACGAATTAAAATCATCCAAATTCACGTAAAATCGTGAAATTCATGTCGGAAAATTTAGTATGGTTCAGAAAACTGCTTTTTTGTAGGGCGATTTTGCAAATCGCTCAGAGGACGATTTACAAAATCGTCTTACAAGTTGTCAAAGTAATTTGAGCCATCCCAAAAATTTTGTACACAAGATAAGAATCTCTAAAATACTGCTCAGAACCAGCCTGCTTGGACATTCCAAAAAGAGTTATGTTACAAAATCAACTTGAGCCAGGAACTTTGTTCCCTGTTATTAGCCGCCTAGCGCGCACACTTAATGTAGATTACATCACTCTGTTCGAAAACAGCGCTGCCCGCGATGGGCAAATTGCCACTGCCCACCGGAGCCAATGGCACGCTGCCAGCGACGACAGCCCTCATTTGGCCGCCATAACCGCCATCGCTTTTCAGGAAGAGGGGTTAACCCACTGGCGAGACCTATTAGCGGCGGGCGAGTTAATACACGGTTCAATTGGCGCGCTTTCTCTGGCCGAGCAGGCGCTCCTCAAAAGGCATGACATGCAAGCCATTGCCGTCGCACCCATCTTTGTAAATAATAGCTGGTGGGGATTCATCCTTTGTAACGACTGCCGACAAGAGCGCGAATGGTCGTCTGTTGAGTTAGAATTCCTACGGTTAGCGGCCGACTTACTTGAGGCCAAAATCGAGAATGTCCGCCTGCGTGAATCTGAACGACGCGCTCATGAACGCGCAGAGGTGCTGCGGGAATTTTCCCGTATTGTCGCCAGCAGCTTAGATCATAAAGAAGTCTTGCGCCGCAGCTTAAAACATTTGAGCCGCGTCCTGCTTTTTGACAGCGCTTCCATTTACCTGCTGCCACGCGAAGGGCGGGGCGAATTTTTAGCCGGCATCGGCTTTGATGACGAAGAGGCGACCACCCGTGCCGCTGAGAACTTGCTAAAGGAGAGCCAGGTAATTCAGGAAATGGCCCGTACCATGCAGCCGATTGTTAGCGCCGATGTCCGCACCCTGGATGGCTGGATTTGGGTTCCCGGCGCTGAACATGTCCGATCATTTATGAGTATTCCCCTGGTGGCGCACGATGTCATGATTGGCGCATTGATGCTGGATAATCGCCAGATCAACAGCTATCATGATACTGATCTGGAGATGGCCGTACCGCTGGCGCGGCAAATTGCTATTTCCATAGAAAATGCGTGGCTGTTTGAAGCCACACAGCAGCAGCTTCACTGGGCTAAAACCTTCCAAAAAGTTGGCGCGCTGCTTACCTCTCGTTTAAGCTTGACGGAGGTGTACGAAAACATTTTTGATTTATTGGCCCAAGTGGTAGCTTACGACAGTGTGTCTATTCAAACCGTCCAGGAAGACAACCAGCTATTGGCAATGGCGGCGGCCAGGGGGTTCTCCAGCCGGGAAAAAGCACGCGACTTCCTGGCCTCCATTGAACAGCACTCGCTTCGCAGATTCCCTGCTGACAGCCTGTGGAGAGTGATACCCGATACTGAAAAAGATCCCACATGGCTGCCGCTGCCGGCCGTGCTGGGGCCGATACATTCCTGGATTGGGGCGCTCTTGATGGTTAAAGGGAGGTTGATTGGCATCTTAAATGTAGATAGCGCCACGCCCAATCGTTACAATGACGATATGGGGGAAACAGTCGCCGCCTTTGCTAATCAGGCGGCCGTGGCCATTGAAAATGCCCGTCTGTATGAAAAGACGCGGCAGCACGCTAATGAATTGGAAATTTTGCACCAGGTGGCCGTACAAACGGCCGCTCTGGTAGACGTTGACGAACTGATCCGGCAGACCACGGAAACAATAACCGGTAGTTTATACCCGGAGCATTTTGGATTTGTTTTACTCGACGAGCAGGCGCAAACATTAGTTCCCCATTTCTCTTATCATGGGGCGTCTGAGATTCATGGTTTATCTGTGCCTGTTGATAAAGGCGTTGTGGGGCATGTGGCCCAAACCGGTGCGATGTGGCTGGTTCAAGATACGGAAAATGATTTGTATTATAACAATGTTGTTGCTTCAACCCGTTCCGAAATTGCCGTACCGTTGATGGTCAAAGGCCAGATATTTGGCGTTATCAACGCGGAAAGTTCGCGGGAAGATGCGTTTAGCAGCAGCGATGCCCGTTTTTTGTTGACCCTGGCAGGACAGGTTGCTGTTGCCATTGAAAGAGCGCGCCTTTATGAAGCGCTACAACAACATGCGCATGAACTCAGCCGAGAGGTAGCGGCGCGCACGGCCGAACTGCGGACGGAGCGGGATCGGAGTTTAGCTATCCTGGAAAGCGCCGGGGAGGGTATTTTTTTGACAGATATTGAAGGTAACATTTTATATGCCAATCCGGCAATGGAACGGCAAAGTGGTTATACACGGGATGAATTGCTTAATCAGAATCCGCGCGTTTTACAGAGTGACAGGACTCCTCTCGCTAATTTTCATGATTTGTGGCGCACTATTCTAAAAGGCCAAAAATGGGCCGGCGAACTGGTTAACCAGCGCAAGGACGGCGCTTTATATGATGTTGCGTTGATGATAACACCCATTTTGGATGCTGATGGTAAGATAGTTAATTTTGTAAGTGTGCAATCGGACATCAGCCGGTTGAAGGAAGTGGAGCGGCTTAAAACGAAATTTGTGTCCAATGTGTCCCATGAGCTGCGTACCCCACTAACTAATATCACAACTTATTTGACATTATTGGAACGTGGCCCGGTGGAGCGACGAGAGCGTTACATGGAGGCGCTGCGCCAGGCCACGCAGCGGCTTACCCGGCTGATTCAAGATTTATTGGATTTATCCCGTTTGGAAACAGAACCGTTTCCAGAGGCGCTGGTTTCATCTGATTTGTCATCGCTGTTGTTAGTTCATTTTGAATCTTTTGCGGTGCAGGCGGATGCGAAACATATCCGGTTTAAGCTGGACATGCCGCCTTCTTTGCCGTATGTTTTGGTTGAGAAGCATCATTTGGGTCAGCTGTTGCGTAATTTACTGGGTAATGCGTTGGCTTTTACGCTGGATGGCGGCGAGGTTATCATGACGGCCGGTGTGGAAGCATCGGTGTTGCAGCCGGCCGCTTGGGTAAAGGTGGCGGATACAGGTATTGGTATTCCTGCGGAGGAGATGGCGCATTTGTTTGATCGGTTTTTCCGAGGACAGGCGGCACAAGAGATGGGGATTCCCGGCACTGGCCTGGGATTGGCGATTTGCGCGGAGATTTTGGACCGGTATGGCGGCCGTATTGAGGTTAAGAGTGAGCCGGGCGTTGGCTCGCAGTTTAAGATTTGGCTGCCGGTGGCTGAATGATGGTGTTTGAGCGTCTGGCGCAGCCGTTTTTTGCCCGGCCGGCGCGTGTGGTAGCGGCTGATTTGTTGGGGAAGCGGCTGGTGCGGGCAGTAAACGGCCGTTCCCTCAGCGGCCTTATCGTAGAGACAGAAGCATACTGCGATGCCGAAGAGCCGGATTTAGCCTGTCACGGGGATAAGGCTAATGGCGGGCAGCCGACGCCGCGAACGGCCGTCATGTTTGGCCCGGCCGGGTTCGCCTACGTTTACTTCACTTATGGCATGCATTGGATGTTTAACGTCGTGACGGGGGCGGAAGGGCAGGCCAACGCTGTCCTCATCCGGGCGTTAGAGCCGGCAACGGGGGTGGATGTGATGAGGGAGAATCGAAACGGCCGTTCCCATCTTGAGTTAACCAACGGCCCCGCTAAACTGGCGCAGGCCCTGGCAATTGATAAATCCCTGAACGGCGCAAACCTTTGCGCCCCCGATGGGGTTATATGGTTAGAAAATGCGCCCGCCACGCTGCCGGAAGCCATTGCTGCCGGCCCTCGTATCGGCTTGGGCAAGACCCCCGAACCCTGGTTGTCTGTTCCCTGGCGGTATTGGCTGCGCGATAATCCGTATGTTTCACACCATGCGAGTAAGGAGAGTTTATGAAATTATTAGAAGGTAAAAAAGCGCTTATCTTTGGCATTGCCAACAAAAACTCCATTGCCTGGGGGATTGCCCAAACTTTTCACGAGCACGGGGCCGAAATTGGGTTTAGCTATGGCATTCCTCAGCTTGAGCGCCGGGTACGGCCGTTAGCCGCGCAGATCGACGTGGAATTCATAGAAATGTGTGATGTCTCCTCCGACGAGGAGATTGCCGATCTCTTCCAGAAAGCCGCTGGCCATTTTGGCGAAATTGATATCCTGGTTCACTCCATAGGTTTTGCGCCGCGCGAGGAATTAGCTGGCCGCTACGTTGATACCAGCCGCGAAGGATTCAAAATCGCCCTGGACATCAGCGCCTACAGCCTGGTAGCCTTGGCCAAGGCCGCCCAGCCCCTCATGCCCAACGGAGGCAGCATCGTCAGCATGACTTACTACGGCTCAGAAAAAGTCGTCCCCCATTACAACGTCATGGGCGTGGCTAAAGCTGCGCTGGAAGCCAGCACCCGTTATCTGGCCGCCGATTTAGGCCCGGACAATATCCGGGTAAACGCCATTTCTGCCGGGCCGATTAAAACTCTGGCCGCCGCCGGGGTTGGCGGATTCCGCAAGATGTTGGGCTACACGGCCGAACGCGCCCCCTTGCGTCGTAATGTGAATCAAAAGGAAGTCGGCCGTACCGCCCTTTGGTTGTGCAGCGACTTAGGCAGCGGCGTCACCGGCGAAGTCGTCTACGTGGACGCCGGCTATCATATCCTCGGTATGCCTGAACCGCCGGAAAAGTGGGGCTAAGGGTTCGTTCAAAATTAACTTTGCAGTTTGCTGGTAATTGGTAATTGAGTAATTGGGTAATTACCAGTTACCAATTACCTGGTTACACCTTTTCAAACGCCAAAGTTATAAACGAACGTGCCCTAAGCTCGACTTTGTACATTCCTAACAGATTGCTTCCAAACCGTACTCGACCGCGTGGGTTTGTATTCAAATAATATTTGCATGTCACTCTTTTTATGCGATGTTCA
>JAJRYT010000168.1 GCA_024275635.1 Chloroflexota bacterium
ACCGTTATCCGTAAACCGTGAACCGTGAACCGTGAACCGATTCGGAACACGGAATACGGAACATGAGGAAACAATGAACCAAATACGCATACTCATTGTAGACGATCATCCCGTTGTCCGGGAAGGATTGGCCGGGATGTTATCGGGGCAGCCAAATTTTGATGTGGCCGGCGAAGCCAAAGATGGTGTGGAGGCGGTGGCGCTGGACGGCAGTTTACAGCCGGATGTAGTGTTGATGGATTTGCGGATGCCGGGGATGGATGGGGTGAGTGCAATTCAGGCGATTCGGGAGAAACGGCCGTCGGCCAACATCCTTGTTCTTACCACTTACGACAGCGACGCCGACATCGTGCGGGCCATTGAAGCGGGGGCCACTGGCTACCTGCTCAAAGACACGCCCCGCGAAGAACTATTCCGCGCCATTCAGTCGGCAGCGCGCGGCGAATCCGTGCTGGCCCCGGCCGTGGCCGCCCGGCTGATGACCCGGATGCGCGCCCCTGCTCAGGAGAACCTGAGCGCCCGCGAGATTGAAGCGCTGCAACTGGTTGCCAAAGGGTACAGCAACAAGGAAATCGGTAAGGCGCTGCACATTAGCACGGCGACGGTGAAGACGCATCTCATCCACATTTACGGCAAGCTGGGGGTGGATGACCGCACGGCGGCGGTGACGATGGCGCTGGAGCGGGGCATTTTGCGATTGGATCGGTAGGGGGGGGATTGGGTGGGGAAACGGCCGTTTACTGGTTCAAACATGTGTTTAAGATCATGAGCTTGGTTACAAAAGCAAATGTAGCTCGGCTTGGAAGACCAGCCACACCAAGGGCATACATTTGTTTCAGAACCGATGGCTAACACAAAAAGCGCGTTCAAACGCGCTGAACCATTGGCCGGGCAACAGGCTTGAGCCTGTTTTTTGTCTTAGACGATGGATTCCATCCATCGGCGCTACGGCCGTAAACCAGCACGGCCGTTTACAAAGCAAAACGCCGCATAGAGTTTCTATGCGGCGTCCTGCTGAAGGAGGAAAGGAGGAGAAGGAGGTATTGATTCTTGTATTTGCTATCTACTAGCTTAGACGAAGTCTTCGCCTCATTTCTTACCTTGTTGTTGGTATTGTCAAAAGCCGGTCTGGTTAAACAGTATCGGCTAGTTCTGTTTCCTCAATTACAGCCGCCGGCATGGGCGGCTCACCGGCCACCTGCGTGAAAGTGAGCGCTTCGTCGGCCACATCAATGCGGATTCGGTCACCGGCGGCAAACTCGCCTTTGAGCAGACGCACCGAAAGCGGGCTTTCCACAAACCGCTGCAAAGCGCGTTTGAGCGGCCGCGCGCCGAAGTCCTGATCATAGCCCTGCGCCGCCAGCCATCTCTGCGCCGCTTCGGTTAGCTCAATCGTCAACCCGCCATGCTCGGCCAGCCGCGCCTGCACCTCTTCCATCTGCATGTTGACGATTTCGACCACATCTTCCTCGCTCAACGGCTCAAAGATGATGATCTCATCAATGCGGTTGATGAATTCAGGCCGGAAGGTCTTCTTGAGCGCTTCTTCAATGCGCTTGTGATTGGCTTCTTCGTCAGCGTCGCGCACGCCAGCAAAGCCCAGCGCGCCGGACTTTTTGACGAAAGAGGTGCCCACGTTGCTGGTCATGACGATGACGGTGTTACGGAAGTTGACGATACGTCCCTGGCCGTCGGTTAAACGGCCGTCATCCAGCAGTTGCAGCAGCGCATTCCACACATCCGGATGCGCCTTTTCAATTTCATCAAAGAGGACGACGGAATACGGCCGTCTTCGCACCTGTTCCGTCAATTGACCGCCCTGTTCATACCCCACATAGCCGGGAGGCGCGCCAAACAAACGGCTGACCGTATGCTGTTCCCGGTACTCACTCATATCCACCCGAACCAGCGCATCCTCATCGTCAAACAAGAACTCGGCCAGCGCCTTCGCCAGCTCCGTCTTGCCCACGCCCGAACTGCCCAGGAAGATGAAAGAGCCGATCGGCCGTCGCGGGTCGCTTAGGCCAGAACGACTGCGCCGGATCGCATCCGACAGCGCTTCAATTGCCCGGTTTTGGCCTACAATCCGCTCATGCAGCCGCTCTTCCATTTGCAGCAGTTTATCCGCTTCCGTCTCCATCATTTGCGTTAACGGAATACCCGTCCAGGAAGCGACTACCTCGGCAATATCCTCTGCGTCCACCACCTCATCCAACATATTCTCCGCCTGCCAGGCGGCGCGCGCTTCGGCAAATTCACTCTCCAGCCGCAGGCGTTCGGCCCGTTTGATGGCCGCCCGCTCATAGTCGCGCACCGTATGCGCTTCCTCCTCTTCCAAAATATGTTGGTCAAGTTCTTTTTTTAATTTCTTCAAGTTTGGCGGCAATGTGTGCAAGGCCACCCGCAGCTTGGCCGCCGCTTCGTCAATCAAATCAATTGCTTTGTCCGGCAAATGCCGATCGGTCACATAGCGGTGTGATAACCTGGCCGCCGCTACCAAAGCTTCATCAGAATAAGTGACTTTATGATGGGCTTCATAACGGTCGCGTAAGCCGCGCAGCATCTCGATGGTAGCTTCTACGTCCGGTTCATCCACGAACACGGGTGCAAAGCGGCGTTCTAGCGCGCTGTCTTTCTCGATATATTGCCGATATTCGTCCAGCGTTGTCGCCCCCACGCATTGCAATTCGCCGCGCGCCAGGGCCGGTTTTAACATGTTGCTGGCATCCATCGCCCCCTGGGCTGAACCGGCGCCGACAACCGTGTGTAGCTCATCAATGAACAGGATGATTTCGCCTTGCGCGTCCTGAATCTCTTGTACAGATGCTTTGAGACGCTCTTCAAATTCGCCGCGAAAACGGCTGCCGGCGATCATTGCCCCCAAATCGAGGGAGATGACCTTTTTATTGAGCAAGTTTTCGGGCACATCGCTGGCGATGATTTTTTGAGCCAGCCCTTCAACGATGGCCGTTTTACCTACGCCAGCCTCGCCAATCAGAACGGGGTTGTTTTTGGTGCGGCGGCTGAGTACCTGCACCACACGCAAAATTTCGTCGTCGCGGCCGATAACCGGATCGAGTTTACCCTCGCGGCCCAGTTTAGTCAGGTCACGGCTGTATTTTTCCAGCGTGCGGTAACGGCTTTCGGCCTGCCGGTCAGTAACCCGCTTGCCGCCGCGTAGATCCCGGATACCGTTAAGTACCCGCTCGCGGGTGACGCCGAATTCCTGCAAGATACGGGCGGCCGGTGTGTTGCGTTCGCTCATGATGGCCAGGAAGATATGTTCCGTGGAGATGAATTCGTCCTTGAGCCGGTTGGCTTCGCCCTGGGCCAGTTCCAGAACGGTGCGGATGCGCGGTGTGTAGAATATCTGGCCGACTCCGCCGCCGTAGACGGCAACTTTGGGACTGGCGCGCAGTTCTTCGTCAAGACGACTTTGCATGGCTGTGACGTCGATGTTAAGTTCCTGCAGCAGTTGGGGGACGGCCCCATCTTTGGCTTCCAGGAGCGCCAGGAAAAGGTGTTCCGTGTCTACCTGGGTATGTTTGTATCTTTGGACGATTTCGTAAGCGCGGGCAGCGGCGTCTTGCGCCCGCTCGGTGAATCGGTCAAATCGCATAAGCTTTTATCCTTGTTACCTGTTTGTCATTTTTTGGGATGGTTCAAATTACCTTGATAACTTGTAGGGCGATTTTGTAAATCGTCCTGCAGCTTGAATATTTTCCCAACTATACCGAACAAAGATTGGATTTTCATATGATCATGGTAACTACTAATCCTCTCGGAGGTTAACCTAACCTGGACAAGCCAGAGAAGATTTCGACACGAATTTCACGAATTACACGAATTAGGACGGTTTGATTCGTGTAATTCGTGAAATTCGTGTCAAGAAATTCTTGTACACAAAACAAGAATCTCATTGAAAAGGAACTAGCAATTGCCTGAGACTACGCTCAGGCAATAAAGCCCTTGCGGGCAAATGATAAAACAGTAAAGTTCCTTCATCAATCGTATGAAGGAGCAAAAAAGATGATGGACAACTTGAGCCAAACTTACGCCGAACTGCTTG